>JBNJIC010000081.1:0-10028 GCA_051749005.1 Halobacteriota archaeon
ATCAATTTCCCTCAAAAACACATGGTATAATTTTCCAGACCGTAGGTAATTTAATATTGAATACCTGTCTTCTTTTATTCGGGAATTAGTATGAATGTGCCTGATGGTCCGGATGCAGGATTGAACAATTTCAATACTGATGTATCCGATAAGTTGCTGCGTATCCAGCGGGATGTTGGTATTGCACTATGTTCCAGTAGCAATCTCCTCACGACCCTTGAAATGCTTCTGGAAACGACCCTAAATATCGGTGTCATTGATTGTGGTGGTATATATTTTGTCGATGAGGATACAGATGAGATCTATCTGGTTGTTCAAAAGGGGCTTTCTGAAAAGTTTATTCGACGTAATTCTCATTATGGAGCCGATTCTCTTCAGTATGAAATACTTAAAAAAGGATTACCTTTGTATGTTCCTTATTCCGATTTCTTTATTGGGGCAAAGGATGATCCTTTTACAAAAGACCTCCGTATGTGTGGAATTGTCCCTATCAAATATGCAAATAAAGTTGTAGGGAGCCTGAACGTCTGCTCACACGGTCATGATTCTCTCTCGGCTGAAATTCAGGATTCCCTGGAGGCTATCGTTGCACAGATAGGTGGGTTCATGGCAAGGATAAGGTCCGAAATGAATCTGGAAAAAAGACAAAAGGATCTTCAGAACCTGTTTGAAAGTATTGAGGATCTTTTCTTTGTGATAGATCAGAAAGGACATATAATCGATGCCAACAAGAAAACCTTCGAAAGACTTGGATATACTCTGGAGGAACTTCGAGTTCTTGGTCTTTTGGGATTGCATCCTGAAAAATATCGTGGCAAGGCCATGAAAGCTGTAATGGAGGTCAGTGAGAAGAAATATGCTTCATTTTCGATCCCTTTTATCACAAAAGACGGATCCTCTTTTCCTGTTGAGGTAAAAGTAAGTCCCGGAAAATGGAATGGCAGGGATGTATATTTTGGTATCTGCAGGGATATTTCTGATCGGGAATATACAGAGCATCTGCTCAATATGGAAAAGAACAAGCTTCAGAATTATCTGGATGTTGTTGGAGTGATAATCTTTGCAGTTGACCGGGATCAGAATGTTATAAGCATCAACAGGAAAGGATGCAGGATGTTCGACCGTTCAGAATCCGAAATAATAGGTAAGAAGTAGTATGAACTTGGTTTTTCCGAAGAGTCCAGTTTTCAGGGACGTAAAGCTTTCCCGAAAATAATGGATGGCAACACTAACATTCTGGAGTATTCGGAGAGCAGCATTGTGACAGGTGCAGGTGAGGAACGTATAATTGCATGGCACACCGTGTTGTTGAGGGATGACGAGGATCATATTAAAGGCCTTTTGTGTTCCGGGGAGGATGTGACCGATTTCAGAAAGGCGGAAGATGCCCTCAAAAGTTCTGAAGAAAAATACCGAGTTGTATTTAATGCATCCCTTGATGGTATTACCATTCATGAGAAGGAAAATTACAGGCTGCTTGATATAAACGACCAGGGTTGTGAGATGTCCGGCTATTCCAGGGAAGATGTATTAGGCAGGACTGCTGAAGACATAAAGAAAGGTAAGGCTCTTTTTTCCCTGGATAGGGTAAAGTGGCTGATAGATACTGCTTCTGTGAAAGGGTTTGCCACTGCCGAATGGAAAGGCTGTAAGAAGAACGGTGAACTTTTCTGGACCGAGGCAATGGCAAGGTCGGCCACCATAGGAGGCAAGGATCGCGTTATAATAACCATCCATGATCTTACTGAGCGCAAGAATGCGGAAAAGGCCCTGATGGAGATCGAGGCAATGCGCAAAAAGGAGATACATCATCGCATAAAGAACAACCTTCAGATCATCTGCAGCCTGCTTGATCTCTGTTCTATGGACTTTGATGAGACTCCTGTGGTACAGGCTTTCCTGGACAGCAAGAACCGTGTGATGTCCATGTCACTCATTCATGAGGAGCTTTACAGGTCAAAGGATATGGAAAGCATCAATTTTGCCGATTATATTCATAAACTTTCATCTGAACTTATCAGTTCATATTCTGTTGATAAGGATATTGAACTTGAACTCAATGTCGAGGACATCTTCCTGACTATGGACGCTGCCATTCCGCTTGGGATAATCATAAATGAGCTGGTAACCAACTCTTTGAAACATGCCTTTGAAGGCAGTTCGGGTAAGATATCCATCAATCTTGAGCGTGGGGATGAAAATAAATTTATACTAATTGTGAGTGATAATGGTATAGGTTTCCCGGAAATGATCGATCATAGAAAAAGTACTTCACTGGGTTTACAGCTGTTGAACACACTTGTCGATCAGATCGGAGGAACAATTGCAATGGATCGTTCCCATGGGACATCTTTTATAATAATTTTTGATGAAAAGGGAAGGATGTGAAGGGCACACTATGAAAGAGGCAAATATTTTAGTCGTCGAGGATGAGAATATCGTTGCTTTAAGCATAAAGAAAAAGCTTGAACTAATGGGATATTCAGTAGTCGGAACAGCTTCTTCAGGAGAGGATGCTATCATAAAGGCGGACTTGTTCTATCCGGATCTTGTGCTGATGGATGTTATGCTCAGGGGGGAAGTGGATGGTATTGAGGCAGCTGAACATATAAGGGAAAAGTTCGATATTCCGGTGATCTTCCTTACAGCATATACTGATGATAAGACCCTTGAAAGGGCAAAGATGGCTGAGCCCTATGGTTATATTTCAAAGCCATTCAAGGAACAGGATCTCAAATCCAATATTGAGATGGCGCTTCACAAACATGAAAAAGAGATCAGGTTAAGATAATTCTGTTGAGGATAATAATTTCCTTTCCTTCAAATCTTTTTCTTCTTTGCGGTCTACGTTCTTTAACGGGAGTTTATACCAATAGCTCATTTTCATAAGATATATCTATAACCTCTGTTATATGCCCTTCAAACCCGGATGTTCCGCATTCGGCATGTGTATTCTGAAGGTGTAACGAGTGTTAAAGGTCCTGATATTTGATATGGATGGTGTGCTGGTGGATTCGATGTCCTACCATACAGAAGCCATGAAGCATATTTTTGATGATCTGGGTATCAATATGAATAAACAGGATATCTATGATCTGGAAGGTTCCCCTACAGTAGAGATCGTTGGTTCTCTGCTTGAGAAGGAGGGAATTGATCCCGCAAATTTTGATGTTGATGGTCTTATCAAAAGATACAGGGCAGAGTTTACAAGGATACTTGTGCTCAGGTCGTTCAAAGAAATGGATGAATGTCTTCCGGAATTGAAAGAAAGGTTCATTCTGTCAGTAGTCTCAGGAGCTGACCGCAACATCGTACATGATGTTATTGGAAGGCTGTTCGACGGGATTTTTGATGTTGTTCTCAGCGGAGAGGATATGGAGCGCGGCAAGCCTGAGCCGGATCCGTTCCTGAAGGTTGCTGAGATACTGAAAGTTGATCGAAGTGAATGTCTTGTTGTGGAGAATGCACCCATGGGTGTAGAGGCTGCGAACAGGGCAGGGATGTTCTGTGTGGCAGTGCCTACCTATGTCAGCAAAGAGGTCATTGCAACTGCAGACAGGATCGTGGACGATCACCGTATGCTGAAGAAATTCCTGCTTGGGCTTGAACATCCTGAAAAAGAAGAGATCGAATCCTTACGCCTGCTCCATAAATGATTCAATTGTTTGTTTTTTCCTGTATACCATTCCCTGGAAAATGGCAATTGTATTGTTGTTGTCATCGGTGACCTCAATTGTATAAGTGGCGATCTTCGTATTCCTTGAGGTTTCCCTTGCCTCGGCTATTAGAGTGCCGGACGTTGCTGCGGTGACAAAAGAGATCGTTGCATTTATGGCGACTGCAACTGTTCCATGGGAATTGGACGCAGCTGCAAATGCGAAGTCTGCAAGGGTGAAAGTTGCTCCTCCCTGTACGATCCCCACTCCGTTCAGATGGTGCTCCTGGATATCCATCTTTGCTTTTGCATAACCTTCTGATACTTCCAGAAGTTCAGCATTGATGTATTCTGCGAATTTATCCCTTTTAAAAAACTCTTTTATGCGGTTCATTTTTTTCTTCTCCTTATTACATTAAATGTTTGTAGGTTGTTTACATGTGTTATATCTTAGCTTTTTTGATTATCTTTTAAGCAAACACTTATTATAAAATAAACTTACTTTTTAGGAAACTGATTGCCACAAATGAGAATCCACTGGTACCCCCTCACAAACCCCCTCATTTCCACTGGAGATCACATCCAGCATATAAGAATGGACTGTACTTTCCGGATATGTTTGTGCAATATAAGGTAAGTTTTGAGACATGAATATTACCCAAAGGAAAATAGAAGGTATTTTAAGGGGTAAAGTATAAGTTTATTTTAATTAGTTAATTTCATTTTATTGTTGTGAAATTATTTTTTGTTATGGAGGGCGCGTTAATATGGGAATGGATTATTCAGAGTTCTGGAATGCTGATGAGTATATTGTGGTAAATGACAAAACAAAACCTGCTATTAAATGGGCAGCAGATGAGCTTCAAAAGCGTGGCAAGGCGGTCCATTACGTTGACCTTTCCAACAGGCCGGACCTGGGCGCCATCAAATCCGTGGGTGAAGCTCCGGATGGCGTCAGTAATGCGGTGATAGGTGTAACTATCATGGAACCTGCCGATATCATGAAACAGCTCTTTGAAAAGGGTGTTGTTAACATATGGATCCACTGGAGGACAGACACTCCTGCCGCAAGGGAGCTTTGTGCCGATCACAATTGCTTTACAGGCAGGTGCCCCATGATGTATCTGGGCAGTGGTCTTAGTATTCATGGCCTTCACAGGGCGATCGCCAAACTTACAGGGAAATACTGAGGTAACTTCAGATCATTCTGAATTTGATCTGAAAACCTTTTACTTTTCTGATCGCAGGGTAAGTATACCTCCCGATATTAGCATGATGCCTATGGGTGCCCACATCACGCTCAGTAGTACAAATCCGCCGATACCCGGGATAAGCATCAATATGGCCGCCAATTGATCTTTCTTCCCTGCATATGCTCCTCCGGCAATTCCCATCGCTCCGAGTAATGTTATCAGTCCACAATAACCGGTCATTATGAGTTCGGCATCGTATATCCCAAAATCAGCGGGAACCCCATAGATAAAAGAGCTCCCGGCGGTATCGATACCTCCTACTGTAACTGCAAACAGCAATGATGCCACTATGATTGCTAAAATGCCTCCTGTGATACCCAATGTTGCTCCTGTTTTCTTGTTCATGATCGTTCTTCTCCGGGTTTCCTTTTCTTTATTTATATAATCAATAGCAATTTTAAATATAGTATCAAAAGTTTTATTATGTTTGTTCACATTGTAAATTTCTAGCATTAAACCTTCCGGCAGAATCCCGGATTTGAACTGAAGTGATGATCAATATGAAAAGAATCAGGATCTTGTTTGTTTTCCTTATGTTATTCTCTGCTTTTTTATCAGCAGGATGTGTGCATGATCATGTCTCAGCAGAAGAGATCTCAGAACAAATGCAGCAGAAGAACGATCTGATAGAGGATTCCTCATTCACGTTGTATATGAAGATGTCATCCATGGGTGAGGACACAGTAATTGAACAGGACATGATCCAGAAAAAGGAAAAGAGCCGTACTGTTATCAGACAGCCCGCAGAACAGGCAGGGATGGTCTCCGTTTACAATGGAAAGACAATGTGGACATACGATCCCCATCAGAACACTGTCGTAATTATGGATGTCCCTCATATTGATATGGGTCTGGATTACGCGGGTCTGATTTCTCAGTTCCTGAATGAAAGTGATGTTTCCTTTTCCGGAATTGAAAAGATCGATGGCAGGACTTCCTTCATTATGATCCTTGAGCCAAAAGAAGAAGGACCTTCTGACGTTATATTTACAGGAAATCTCAAGGTCTGGGTGGATGAAGAGACCTGGATGCCGTTGAAGTACGACATGTATGATTACGAGGGTAATGTTATCGTTTCAGTTGAGGTCCGCGATCTGCAGGTGAATACCGGTGTTTCTGACGATGTTTTTGAGTTCAAGATCCCTGAGGGTGCGGAAGTAAGTACATTTGATATGAACGAGTTTGCACTTCCAGAGGAGATGACGTTAGAAGAAGCAGAGGAGAAGGCTGATTTTGATATACTTATTCCCGCTTATGTGCCGGAGGGCTATGTTTTCGATCATGCGTTGGTGTTCGATAACAGTGGGTTCGCAACCGTCAGTCAGGTCATGCAAAGAGTAACTCTGGTCTATATCAATGGAGTTTCTCAGATGTCTATTTCTGAAATATTCTATGAATCCTGGTTTCCCGGACCAACGGAGTTCTCTGCTTCCGAGAGTGTTGATGTCAATGGTTCTACCGGAGACTTTGTCGAAATTTATGGAAATAACATGCTTCGATGGGATGTGGATGGCATTGATCTGACGATAAGCTCTTCCCTGGATAAGGATGAGCTGCTGGAGATTGCAGGTTCGATGAACTGATGCTTTTTTTGGCATCAACTATTTTGAAGTTTGCAGGACTTCTGAGGTAATAATATGGCAAATATTTCTGATAATAAATTTCTCATCGGGTTCACATTGATAATTGCACTAATGGCTTATAGTTACTATATAGGCCAATTGTTGACAGGATTTCTCATCTCTATATTGCTGGTCGTGATATTTTTTGTCCCGGTAAAGGACATTGTTGGTCCTAAAGCATCAAAGACAACCAATGTTCAGGAAGAGCTTGAGGGTGAGGTCCTTGGTGATTCAAGGATATATGAGAAGGCAAATTCCTTTATCGGTATTCCTATAGGTATTGTGCTGGGGAAGATATTCGGCAGGTATGAGAGTGTTTTTACTCTACGTAGCGGTAAAGGTCCGGTCATTGTTGTCTATCCGGGTGTCTGTCCGGTCTCAGGAGGTAGCAATGTTCGGGTATCCGGGATATGGTATGAGGGGGAAAATGTCGGTATCAAAGGCAACTTTTTCAGGGCTGAGAGAATTGTGGATAAGAGTACGGGTCTTGTGTTTGTATTAGAAAAATAAATGTAGGATATAAAAATCTAAAGGATTTACCTTCTTTTATTCAGTATAATAGGCTTAATATATAATCCCAAAATATCTATTTAGTATGCTTATATCGGTGTTTCTTGCGGTTATTGGAATTCTGTCGGTGATCATACTTACCCAGTTCTTCGGATATCGTCTTGGCGGAGTTATTGTTGTTCCGGTACTTGCGGTATATACATGTAAGAACTTTCTAATGCTGCCTCTGTTCCTTGCAGGTTTCATAATTGCATACCTCGGGCTTCGGTACCTGCAGAAGAACACGATGATCTACGGAAGGGAAGAACTTGTTGCAACATTGTTGCTGGGTTCGGTATTGCCTGTAATTGGTCTGTTCTTTATGAAAGGGGTGGGTTATGACCTCACAGATATAGTGTTCTTTGGAAGTATCCTCCCAGGGCTTGCAGCTTATAATTATTCAAGGATAAAACCTGAGTACCGTATCCATGATATAATGGCATCCATTGGAATATTCATCGGGCTTCTTGCAGCAGCCTGGTTCCTTGTGACCCCTTCCATCAGTGAAGCTATAGGAACCCTCACACCGCCGATCCTTTTCAGTTCCACTTCTGATATTGCCGTTATGAAGAATGCGGTTGTGGATATCCAGCCGGTTCCCGCTATGATCGACCGTTTTTCCGCATTTGTCCTTTTCATGGTCTCACTTGTGCTTTCGGAGTTTGTCAGAAAGACCACCGGGATACGTGTGGGCGTTGTATCAATGGCTATCCTTGCGATCTTCTCACTTGAGAACAGGTGGTTCTTTTTGCTCTATTTTGTCAACCTCTTTGTTTCTTACATTGGTATCGTTATGATACAGAAAGCAACACTGATCTATGGAAGGAATCTGATAGGCCTTGGGGCCTGCATTTCGTTGCTGGTGACGATTCCGTTCGTGTTGCTATTCCCGGTTTCCCGTGGGTTGTCTGTATTCTTCCTCGGGCTGATAGCAGGTCTGAATGCTTATAATCTTCATGTCACAGCCCCTGCAGAGAGAAAGTTGTTCATTCCATTGCAGATATCCCTGCTGGCACCACTTATTGCTCTTGCAGCATCTCTTGGTGAAGGGCATCCACAGGGCCTGTTCCATGAATTCGGCACTGTCCAGATGCTTGTAGTTGTACTGGGGGCTGCGATCTCAATAGCATTTGTAAAATACAACTGGATTCCCAGGCCTCTGGATGAGCATGTCTGGAATGCTTCACTGTTCTCGGAGGAAGACGAATGAAGCGAGCAACCTATGAGATCTACAATAAATCAGGCGGATGGACCTGGAGACTGAGGAGCAAGGAGGAGGTCCTTGCCTACAGCGGGAAGATGTTCACAAGCTCTTCCGAGGCCTGGAGGGAAGTGGATCGCGTGCGTGCCATGGCTTCAAGACTTGCCGGAATTGATGCATTCCGGGATATACCGCTTGAAGAGATCCCTTCAATGGAGATCGCAAATGCGGATGCTATCGACTGGCACCTGACTTTCTGCAGCGGGAATACCGTTGCATGCAGTGCAAGACATTTTGATCTTCACGAGGATGCAAAGGAAATACGCAAGGAACTGCTTCGGGATATGATCGGTGCTGTCAAGGTATTCGTGATGGACGATAGCGATGAACTGCTTACGTTCAGGGTGGGTAAACAAAGTCCCATGGAATGTCTTGGCTGTTTCCTTAAGAGAGGCCACAAGCACCGCGATCTGCTGGAACTGACGGATATGCGAATAGATGTAGTGGGCATCCGCGGCAAGTCTTCCACTGTCCATCGTCTCTCTGAGGTCTTCACAAGACGCGGCTACAATTCGCTTGCCAAGGTGACAGGGAACCGTCCCCACCTTATTATTAACGGTTTCTCGATACCTATTGAGCGGATGGGCCCGAATGTAACACTTTATGAGAACATCCATGGTTATCAGGAGTTCGTACCGATCATCGAATCCTATTCCTCCGATGAAAGAAAGGACGTTGCTATCTTTGAGAACCAGGCTATCACTGAATATACCACAAGAATGGTCAATGAGGTTTTTGTCAAACCCCACATTGTGATAATTACCAATGTAAGGCAGGACCATCTTTCCACACTTGGCAGGGATAAGATCGAGATCGCAAGGGCATTTGCACGTTCAATTCCAAAAGGAACGGTGGTTATTAATTGTGAGCAGAATGTGGTCCTTCAGGATTATATGAGGGATGAGATCGAAAAACGCGGTGCTAGTGTAAAGAACGTGGTGGTTCCTGAAGAGCACAGGGGTCTTCTGGGTGCCGAGACCGTACATTCACTGAACTATGTCCTGGAAGAGGTGGGCAGTGAGTCAATTCCATCTGAAGAACTGGATGCCTACATAATGTCCATGCAGCCCCGCTGGATGGAGCTTGAAGGCGGATGTACCATCTTCAATGCTGCAGAGGTCAATGATGTGGAGAGCACTGAGATGATACGCAAACAACTTGCAGGAAAGAACAAGATCCTGCCGTTCGTATACTTTAGGGATGAGCGCAGGGGGAGGTCTTTTTCCTTTGTTAACTACCTGAACCATCTCTTTGAGAAAGGCTACATCGAGGAAGTCTTCGTTGGCGGACATACTATAGCTCCCTTTGCAAAGAACATCAGGGCTCCCACAAGGCAATTCAATGCGGATGAAGATGAACCGTCCATGGTCCTCGATGAGATGGAAAAGAGAGGTATGCCTGTAATTCTCATGGGCAACACTGTGGACGATTTTATGAGGGAGATGGAAATTGAGATTTCACGAAGGGTCAAGATGGGTGGTAATAAGCATTATTCGCCTGAGGTGGATACGCTGGAGAAAGTAAATGAGAACATCAGGTCTGTCTGATTTTCTTTATTTTTACAGGAATGTGGTAGGTCAAAGCAAGATAAGAATAATTCATCATGTTAGTAAGACTTACTCCAATTAATGTTTAAGATTATGTGTATGAGATGTTCAAGCGCTGGTCAGTTAAGACCAACGCCACTA
>JBNJIC010000082.1:0-10019 GCA_051749005.1 Halobacteriota archaeon
CGTAAAACTCCTTCCCGGTCTTCCTTACGATATCTACCATCTGGCAGTGTCTTGTCTTCTCTTCGATCTTTTCCAATCCTTCCGGAATATCATGACCTGCCGGGATAAGTGAGACCGCAACAGGTTCCGTATTAAGTTTCAGCTTTTCAGTAAGTTGTTTTCCAAACTCATTTATTTCTTTGATATCCATTTAGATCACTCTGATTTATAAAATATGTAAACTGAAAATCTATTTTTGTTCACAGTGTTGCTGTCACTGTTGATAATGGTTTTCTTCGGTTGTGGTAGGTATATACAAAACGAATATCATAAAAGCTTAACTACTCGTTTTTCAGAAAACAATTGGAATTGTAGAAATTGGATATAGTAGTCCTGATTCAATTTAAAGGTTAAAAAAAAAGTTAATGGGAAAAATTAATAAATTACTGAAAAAGAAACAGTCAAGATCGGTTATGATCTCATCCAGTCGTTCCATGTAGCTGCTTTTTCAGCAAGTATGTTGGTAATATCCTCAAGCTTTTCTTCCGGAATACCTATAACCATCTCATCGTCCTTGAGGCCTGCGTTCTTTGCGGCTCCGTCACATCCGATTGAAATGTTCACTTCTCCGGTAGTGTATGGTGAACCGGTAGCATCTGCACATGTGGATTGTATCCCTGCAAAATTGGATGTCATGCGTCCGCCATCCCTGTAGATTACAGCATGTGCTATCCTCCTGGCCACCAGTGTATTACCGATCACAATGATGACATCCGGTTTTGTTGGCGTCTTATCAAGTGGAGCAACGATCGTTGCAACTGTGGATCCTGGAGCAGGTCTTGGCATATTGTCCACAACACGTTTTGCAACGCTCAGGGAGATTTCTTTCCCAAGCTTGTCAAAATAAAGCTCGCCGCTTTTTATCTTGTCAGGGTAATCCTGTAATCCGATAGCAGCAGCACCACCTTTGCAGGCATGCTCGTCCATGGTAGCATAAGTGACCTTATCATCATATCTTGCATCCTGAAGCATCTGGCAGTATCTCCTCGGTTTTTCAATCTTTCCCAGGTCTTCGGGAATATCTTTTTCTCTTTTTAGTAATGATATAGCTACTGGTTTTCCAGTTAGTTCCAGTGTTTCAATAAGCTTTTCACTTATTTTTGCATAATCCATTTCAATTTCTCCATAATTTGTAGTTTTTTGACGATAAAATTTCATTTATCTTCAACATTTAAATTTACTATAATCTCACATAGATGGGTAAATATATAGATTTTATTAGCAAAGCTTATATATTTCCTCTCATCTGTGTATTATACATCAAGAAATAATATCGACATGAGGAAATTAAATGAAAATATGTGTAACAGCTACAGATAAAAATATTGATGCAGCGATGGATTCACGTTTTGGAAGATGCTCTTTCTTTGTTCTTGTAGATCCGGATACTATGGAATACAAAGCAGTTAAAAATGAAGCAGCTTCAGCAGCAGGCGGAGCAGGTATACAAGCTGCCCAGAACATTTCTGACAAAGGTATTGATATTCTCCTTACCGGTAACGTCGGACCAAATGCTTTCCCTATACTTTCCGAAGCCGGAATTAAAGTTATGACAGGAGCCAGTGGAACGGTCAAAGATGCAATTCTTCAGTACAAGGAAGGTGAATTGAATGAAACCGGTGCTCCGACAGCACAGGCACATGCCTCCATGGCTGCACCAGGCAGAGGCATGGGAGGAGGTCGAAGATCAGGTGGCTCCGGAAGAGGCATGGGAGGCCGTGGCGGAGCAGGCAAAGGAATGAATTAATAAGTTGCATCTGAAGGAAATTCAGATGTTATATCATTTCTTCTGAAATTCAAAATCGATAATTTTATATATATATAGATTTTGTACATTTGTACCATAACCGTGCTAAACCGGACACACTTTGAAATTGCAATAAATGATACGAGATGAGAATAATGTCAGAAGAATATAAATGGTTTTTAAAAGATGCTGTAGTTGACACAGGCATGTGCACTATGTGCGGTGCCTGTGCTGCAGTTTGCCCCTATGAGATCATCGAATTTGATGAGAACGGACCAAAACTAAAGGACGAGTGCTACAGGAACGGGCAGGGTGCTTGTAAGGATGTGTGCCAGCGAGTCATGACAGATGCAGCCCGCATTTCCATGAACGTATTTAATTTCAAATCACTACCTCCCACAACTATTGGCCAGTACCGGAAGATCGTTTCTGCAAGGGCTGCTGATCCGGTGATCGCCGGAAAGGGGCAGGATGGGGGAGCTGTGACCGCACTTTTAGGATACTGCTTTGACAATGGTCTCATCGATGGAGCTGTAACGACCGCAGGTTTTACAAAGCCTGATTCCTGCATTGTTACCAGTAAGGACGAGCTAATGGATACCCAAGGTGCCAAATATTCCGCAGTTCCTGTAATGGCTGCACTACGCCAGAACAAGGATGAACTTAAAAATGTAGCAATGATAGGAGTCCCCTGCCAGATATATGGTACCAGAAGAACACAGTTCTTCAAAGGTCTGAACGTGCATCCGATTGAGGTCGGAATGAACGGCGAAAAGGCAGAGATCCCTAACATACCATATACCATTGGCCTTTTCTGTATGGAAAATTTCAATTATGAAAAGCTGTCCGCTTACATGGAGAGCACAGGCATTGACCTGAACAAGGTCAGGAAATATGCCATCCATCTTGATGAGATGATCGTCACCACCGATAACGGTGAGATAGAGATCTCTCTGAAAGATATCAAGGATTGCGTCTGGGATGGATGTCGTGTCTGCAGGGATGCTGTTTCCAAAGTAGCAGATATCTCAGCAGGACATGTGGGTTCATCCACAGGATGGACGACCCTGATAGCCCGCAATGCTAAAGGCCTTGAGCTTCTTGAAGCAGCTGAAAAAGCAGGCTACATCGAGACCATCGATGATGTTGATATCAGCATGCTGGAGGACTTTGCAGGCATCAAGATGAAAAAGTTCAGGAAAGAACTTGACAAACGCCTTGATGACGGCAGGAAAGTGAACTTCTACTGGGTACGCGATTATCCTGGTGTCAGGCCTGAGGTCAACGGCACTAACTTCGTAAAGATAAAAACAAATTCAGGTATCGCACAACACGATTACATTGCCAAAGTTGCAGAACTTGCAGGCAAATATGGTGACGGTACCCTTGAACTTACTACAAGGAAGAGTGTTGAGATACAAGGTGTCAAAGGCGAAAATGTCGATGACCTGATGGCAGATGTCTATGGCAGCGGCTTAAAGACCATCGGTATGGGATATGCCAATGCATGTCCGGGAATGGATTACTGTCCTGAGGGACTTGTTACTACCAAGGACCTTGCAAATGAGATCACCATGCAGTTCGCCCAGAAGCTTACCCCTCACAAGATGAAGGTCGGTGTGGCCGGATGTCCGAACAGCTGTGTCAGGGCAGAAAGCAATGACATAGGTATCGTGGGACAGCTGCGTCCGAAGATCGATACTGAAAAGTGTACCGGCTGCGGAAGGTGTACTGAACTGTGCAAGCTGAACGCTATCACTGTGACTGCAGGAAAGGCTGTTATTGACAGGGACCTGTGCATCAACTGTGGATGGTGTGTCAGAGGATGTCCGCATGAAGCTGCAGTTGAAGATCAGACCGGATATTCTGTCTGGATCGGCGGTAACGATGCAAGAAGGCCAACAAACGGTGTACTCCTGAAAGCATTCTGCACAAAGGAGGAGATACCTGCCCTTATTGATAAAGTAGGTAAGACCTTTGTCAAGTACAGGACCAAACCCGGAAAGGAAAGGCTTGGAAACATAATAGAACTGGTGGGAGAAGGCCAGTTCATCAGCGAGGTCCTGAAAGAATAATTTCAGGGTAAGATCCCTTTGAGGGATCATTTTTTCATTTTTGAAGTTCATTATTTATTTTGGGGGTAAAGTGTGGCTGTGAAAGAAGAACTTCGTTTAGGTGCAAAGGCTTCAAAGAACTCTACAATTGCCCTTGTTTTTCTTGCAGCGATCAAAGGAACAGTTGGTTTCTATTCCGGGAGCTCTTCCCTTATAGCAGATGCCATCCACACATCAATGGACATCTTCACCTCCCTGGCAGTCTGGGTAGGCCTGAAGTTAAGCTTAAAAAGCAGCGGGGAACACTTTCCTTACGGATACTACAAAGCAGAGAACCTGATAGCCCTTTTTGTATCGGTCCTGATCATATTGTCCGGAGTTGAACTTGTACGTGAGGCGCTCCTGACCATAAGAGACCCTGCTGAGATCGAGTTCCAGGGACTGGCACTTGGGGCGGCAATATTCTCGGTCATCACGATCTATGCGCTTTCACAGTATAAGTTCAGGATAGGGAAAGAGATCGGTTCACAGGCATTGATCGCGGACGCTACTCATTCTTATACGGACGTGTTCAGTTCCATGGTAGTTGTTGTCGCAATCATCGGTTCGATGCTTGGTATGCCCTGGCTTGACAGCCTGGGTGTCCTTGTGATATCTGTCGTCATCTTCAAGCTCGGGATCAGCACAGCAAAGGAATCGGCACTTACACTCATGGACGCATGGCTGGACAGGGAATCCATCGAGAACATCCGGGAGTCGGTGGAGCACATTCCCGGTGTGAACAGGGTTGACGATATCAGGCTGAGAAGGTCCGGTCTTGTGGTATTCGGTGAGATGCAGGTGGAAAGTGCAGGAGAATGTGACCTGAAGCGCGTGGAGGTCCTTTCGGCTGAGATAGAAGAAACGGTCAAAGGTGAGGTCCAGAACCTTGAACACCTCTCAGTGGACGTAAAGCCCGGAAAGATGTCCCTGCTCAGGGTAGCAATCCCTGTAATTGAGTCGGCAGGATTGCAGTCGAAATTATCCCGGCATATTGGAAAGGCTCCCTATTATGTTATCATCAAGCTGGAAGATAACAAAATAATAGATTGGGAAATTGGTGAGAATCCCGCTGCAGACCTTGATAGGAAAAGAGGTGTCAAGACCGCAGAGTACCTGCAGGAATATGGCGTTAATGTTGTCATCATAAAGGATATCGGGGAAGGCCCATTCCACAAATTCCATGATAGCTTTATCAAACTGCTGGAGATGCCGGATGACGTGGAAGATGTTGAAACACTTATTGGAAAGATTCCTGAGCTGAATATGATCACCGCTCCTACAGAGTAACATAATTTTAGAATCGGAGAATCAGGAAATGAAAATTGCGATAGCAAGCGGGAAAGGTGGTACAGGCAAGACCACAGTGGCACTAAATCTTGCACTCTCCCTGGAGGATGCACAATTGTTCGACTGTGATGTGGAAGAACCAAATTGTAACCTGTTCCTGGGATATGATCTTGAGAAGATTGAAGATGTGAATGTTCCGACACCGGTTGTTGATAAAAGCAAGTGTGACCTTTGCGGCAAATGTTCTGAATTTTGCCAGTACAATGCTCTTGCCGTTCTGCCTGAAGATGTAATGATCTTCCCAACCCTCTGTCATGGATGTGGCGGATGCAGTATCGTTTGTCCGAATAACGCTATAAGTGAGGAGGACAGGAAAGTCGGGGTCATCGAAGGTTCGGTAAATGAAGACCTCGTGTTCTATCAGGGGATATTAAAGATCGGAGAGCCCATGACATCGCTTGTGATCAAGGCACTGCAGGAGCATATCGATAAAGATACAACTGCTATCATCGATGCACCTCCGGGCACTGCCTGCCCGGTCATTGCCTCGGTGAAGAATGTCGATCACTGTATCCTTGTGACCGAATCGACCCCCTTCGGGTTCCATGACCTGAAGCTTGCTGTTGATGTGGTGAGGGTACTGGGAATACCGTTCGGTGTGGTGATCAATCGATGCGATATCGGTGACAACAGGGTGGAAGAATACTGTATTGAAGAGGGTATCCCGGTCCTGATGAAGATCCCTTTCGACCGGGAGATCGCAAGGTTGTATTCGCAGGGCATTCCTTTTGTTAAGGAGATGCCGGAGTGGAAGGAAAGGTTTGTCAGGCTTTTCAGGGATGTTACTTCACTCTCTGAAAAAGGGAAGCAAAACGATAAATGATTTAGAACGATGATAATAGGAGTTGATATTAATGGTAAAGATCGGATTGGTAAGATGTGAAATGGCATCAAGGTCATGTCCCGGAACCTCCTGTTTTAAGTCAATAAAGAACGGGACAGGGACACTTGAAGAGTTCAAGGATGAGGATATTGACATTATTGGCATGGTCACATGCGGAGGATGTCCGGGAAGGGATTCGATAAGGCAGGTCAGGGAAATGATAAAGAGAGGAGCTGAAGTGATCTTCCTCTGTACCTGCATGGTAAAACCGATCCCAAATCCGCCGAAGTGCCCTTATGCAGAAGAACTTGCAGAAGCGATACGGAACATGTGTGATGTCAGGGTCATCATGGGAACACACTAATATTCCCGGAATAT
Organism: Halobacteriota archaeon; assembly: GCA_051749005.1. Classification (GTDB taxonomy): domain Archaea; phylum Halobacteriota; class Methanosarcinia; order Methanosarcinales; family Methanosarcinaceae; genus Methanococcoides. The sequence continues at coordinate 6,431 of JBNJIC010000082.1, forward strand.
TTTGAGATCGGAGAAATTACATGAAGCAGCTTACCATAATAAGCGGAAAAGGCGGGACCGGTAAGACCACCATTGCAGCAGCCTTTGCTTCGCTTGCAGAGAACGCCGTGATATCTGATTGTGATGTTGATGCAGCCGATATGCACCTGATCCTGGACCCGAAGATAAATGAAACGATCGACTTCTATGGCCTGAAGGAAGCATCCATTGATGAGTCCCTGTGCATCAAATGCGGCCTGTGCAAAGAGAATTGCAGGTTCGATGCAATTACCGATGATATCAGGATCGATAGCCTTGAATGTGAAGGCTGTGGGGTATGTGCCCATATCTGTCCTGAAGGAGCCATAACGATGGTGGAAAGAAAAGCAGGGGAAGCCTATATTTCTGAGACCAGGTTCGGACCGATGGCACATGCAAAGCTCAGTGTAGGGGAAGAAGCAAGTGGTAAACTGGTAGCGTTCGTCAGGGAAAAGGCCAGTGATCTTGCTGACAGATATGACAAAGACCTGATAATCATTGATGGACCGCCCGGTACAGGGTGCTCTGTGATCGCTTCCATTACCGGTGTTGATATGGTTGCTGTCATAACCGAACCCAGTGTGTCAGGGATCCATGATCTTGAGCGGGTTCTGGGTGTTGCCGGCCACTTTAATATCCCGGCTGTGGTCTGCATAAACAGATACGATATAAATGAAGACAACACCCGCATTATTGAAGATTATTGCAGGGAAAACGGGATCGATGTTATTGGTAAGCTTCCTTTGAGCAGAGTTCCGACCGAAGCAATGATCCGGGAAAGAACGGTCATTGAGTATTCGGATAATGAACAGGTAAAAGAAGAGGTCAGGGATGAGTTCTCTGGAAAAATAAGAGAAATGTGGCAAAAGGTCCTTGGAAAACTCAACTCATAATATTCATTGTTCTAACCATTGTACCGAGCATTCTTACGCCCAATTGATTTTAATTACATAGTAGCATATATTTAACTAGACTATAAATATAAGCACACGCTCGGGGGGACATATATGAGTGAAAACGAGGATACAAGTGGCTTTCTTACAGTCGCTGAACCCATAATTCGCAAGTTCATAGAAAATATCGAGAATCCTTTTGTCTGGGCACCATTGGCAGGATTTGTTCTGTGTGTCCTGGCCTATCCGCTTACCGGCCTGGAATTGTTTTCATATCTTTCTATTGCATTATTGATCATTGCCCTTGCTACCGACTGGATAGGTCGCTTGAAAAACCGGCAGACACCACCTGATCCGATACCGGATACTCCTTCATACAGAGATGATGTATTTAACTACCTGGCAAGTGTCCAGGCAAAGGCCGTAAAAATGCTGGAATCCGGAAAAGCAGATGCAGCCCGGGCATTGACCAACAAGAACCTTCAGGCTGTTGACAAGGCTCTCAGGAGTTTTCCGGAAGATGCAGACCTTCATGCATTGATGGGATATACACTAAAGGATATCTACCAGAGTTCAAAGGACATGCTTTCACCGGAACAACGTAAGGAATACCTGGGCCGGGCACGCCTCTCCTTTGAAAAAGCTCTCCGGCTTAAACCACAGAATGCAAGTGCTCATAATGGTATGGGGAACGTGCTTTTCTTTGAAGGCCAATTTGATGAGGCGATCAGGGAACACGATCTCGCTCTGGAACTTGCGAATGGAAACTATCCTGCTGCTGAGCATGATAAAAGCATTGTTATGGCAGTTAAAGACGGGAAGATCGATTTTGACTTTTAATCGAGAACAAGAATAACAACAGACGTAAAAATTTGATAGGATGACTGAACTGATATGTGATCAGTTTTAAGCCGGGCATCACAATTGAACTTTACATTGTGCGTTTTACCGCAAGCATCCTGTCAAGTGCTTTTTTAGCTTTGAGCCTTGTTTCTTCAGGCACGGTGATCACATATTCCATGTTTTCAATTGCATTGAGCACTGATTCAAGGGTTGTGATCTTCATGTTAGGACAGATGTTGAACTCTGACAGGTAGTAGAACTTCTTATCAGGGTTCTCTTTACTCAGCCTGTGGAGCAGGCCATTCTCGGTCCCGATGATGAACTCTTTAGCATCAGAGACTTTAGCATAGTTGAGCATACCGGTAGTGCTTAAGACCTCATCTGCAAGTTCCAGTACTTCAGTTCTGCATTCCGGATGGGCGAGGAACAGGGCATCAGGATGTTCTTCCTTTGCCTTGATGACATCATCTGTACGCATCTGGTGATGGGTCGGGCAGAAGCCTTCCCAGGTGATAACCTTCTTATCGGTGAAATGTGAGACGTAAGTTCCGAGGTTCTTGTCAGGAACAAAGATGATCTCGTCCTCTTCAAGGGAATTTACCACATCGATGGCGTTTGCAGAAGTACAGCAAATATCGCTCTGGGCCTTGATCTCGGCAGAGGAGTTCACATAGCAGACCACGGCTGCTTCGGGGTGCTTCTGTTTTACATCGTCCAGTGAGATCACATCGACCATCTCGGCCATCGGGCAGCCGGCGTCCTTTTCAGGAAGAAGTACAGTCTTTTCCGGGCTGAGTATTGCAGCGCTTTCTGCCATGAAGTCCACACCACAGAATACGATGACATCGGCATCGGTGTTTACGGCCTGCTGACTGAGGCCGAGCGAATCACCTGTGAAATCTGCAATATCCTGTACTTCAGGACGCTGGTAATTGTGGGCAAGGATAACTGCATTGTGTTCAGCTTTCAGGGTGTTGATCCTGTCAATTATATCTTTCATGTCCTGCATGTTCCCACCACATAATAATTTTCATAATATAACATATAAAATATCTTGTATTTTTATATCGAGCTCTGTATCTAAGTATGCATATTCGTTTTTATAAATATGGGTAGTATTTAAGTATGTTAACGCCGTTAACTTAACGGCTGACTGCATAAGTAGTTTTTGCTGGATACATAAATGGAAAAAGTATTAATCCAATTATTTTTTATATATGTATGGGAGTGTAAAAATAACTGAAGCTAACATAAAAGTAGGAGGCATGTCCTGCGGACATTGTCAGACGGCTGTTACAAAAGCAATATCCAAAGTAGAGGGTGTTTCTTCTGTTAACGTCGATCTCGAGAAAGGAGAAGCTGCTGTTTCCTATGATCCTCAGGCAACAGATATTGAAGCTATTAAAAAAGCGGTCAATGATGCCGGATATAAAGCCTGAACCTATAAATCAAACTCTGGCTTTGTCTTTTCTGCCGGGTAGCAATACATAGCGATCGAACGTATCAGTTGACCACATTTTGTCTGATTGAACTTATTTCCTTATCTTTGATGTGATGGCATGAAAACCACGATCGGTGTCCATGGGATGACCTGCATGCACTGCCATGAGAGGGTCACTAAGGCAATTTCCTCCCTTGAAGGTGTGCAAAGTGTTAAAGTAAGTCTTGAGGAGAACAATGCTACTGTAAGTTTTGATCCTGATAAAGTGACCCTTAATGAGATCCTACAGGCTGTTGAAAATGCCGGTTATGAAACAGGCAAGATGGACTCTTCAGAAGGTACGAGAAATAAGCAAAATCCGGAAGAGAGCCCGGCAGAAGATTCTCTCGAGAAG
>JBNJIC010000083.1:0-9904 GCA_051749005.1 Halobacteriota archaeon
TGTTGATTATCTCAAGAGAAGTGCCAATAGCATCGATCTCCTGCTTGTCCCCTACAAGGATAACGTGTGCATATCCCTCGTTTTGGGCTTTCTCTATGCTGGAGATCATCTTGGATGTCGGATCACGTACACCAATGGCCACTTTTGCAGTGTTTGAAAGAGACCTTTTCCGGACAATATTCATAAGACCAGTCGTGCTATCGTTCTACATGCCGGATCACCTGCCAGAAATGATATTAATCAGAATCAACAAAGAAATGCAAACATTAATTACTTTTCCCTTTTATTGAAGGTATGATCACAGATGGCAGAATCTATCGAATGGGTTGAAAAATACCGGCCACAGTCCCTTTCAGATCTTGTGGGCAACAAGAAATCGGTCGTGGAAATGCGCGAGTGGGCAAAATCATGGCTCTCCGGTGTCCCGGAAAAGCGTGCAGCAATACTCTACGGACCTGCAGGGGTCGGTAAGACATCCGCAGCACACGCACTCGCCAGGGACTTCGGCTGGGAGACCATCGAGCTGAACGCAAGTGACCAGCGAACAGCAGGTGCTATCGAAAGGGTAGCGGGTTCTGCATCGAAGATGAGCTCACTTACAGGCACATCCACAAAGAGACTGATCATACTGGATGAGGCCGACAACATGCACGGAAATGCGGACAGGGGAGGATCCCGTGCTGTTGGCAACATCATCAAAACAACCGACCAGCCCATCGTCCTGATCGCCAATGATCTTTACGGACTTACGCCTTCCATACGCTCAAATTGCATTGAGCTGAAGTTCAACTCAGTACAGGGAAGATCGATGGTCCCGGCGCTCAAGAAGATATGCGTTGAAGAAAAGATCATGTGCGGTGTTGGTGTCCTTGAGAAACTGGCCGAGAACGCCGGGGGGGATATGCGAAGTGCTGTCAAGGACCTTCAGGCAGTTTCATTGGGAAGGGAGGAAATCTACATTGAGGATATCGCCACCTCCGAGAGGGATACGAAGGAAAACATCTTCAAGGTGATGGGGAAGATATTCAAGAGCACCGACCCGAAAAGCGCATTGCAGGCCACATACGGCCTGGATGAGACCCCTGAGAACCTGATCCACTGGATCGATGAGAACCTGCCATTGCAATATGGAACGCAGGAAGGTACTGAAGAAGATCTAATAACCGGCTACAGACACCTTTCAAAAGCAGACAGGTACCTTGGTCGTGTTAGAAAGCGACAGAGCTATCGCCTCTGGAGATATGCGAGTGTCCTTATGACATGCGGAACAGTAGTATCCAAATCACATGTCAGCCGTGGTTTCACAAAATACCAGCCACCGTCATTCTGGCGCAAGATGGGGCAATTAAGGTCAAAGCGTGATATGAGGGACAATATTGCATCCCGGATCGGTGACCACTGCAACGAGTCCATGCGTTATTCACGCACAGACCTGGCACACCTCTATGGCAGGATGCTGAAGAACGATGCATATGCAGTAGATGTTACTGTTGACCTTGACCTGACCGTCGATGAGATAGTCTATCTTACCGGTGGCAAGAAGGTCACAAAAGGCATACAGAAGATCTACGATCTGGCACAGGAAAAACGCAGTACATATGGCACTGACGATGCACCGGTATTCTTTGAGAAAAAGGCACCCAGAAAGACACAGGGCAAGAAGCAGATGGACCTGAACCAGATAATGAAAAATGCTGCTAGAAGCAAGAATTCAAGTGCTGCAGAAAGTTCAAAGAACTCAGCCCCGGCTCAAAAGGCTGAACCGAACCCGGATCCAAAAACGGCTGTTAAACCAAAACCTCAGAAGACACTGTTCGACTTCTGACCTGTTGGTTTTACAGCAAAAATACCAAGATCAAAGGGACAATGGATCAATCCATGTCCTGTAATATCCTTTTTCACAAACAACCTCAACATCCATATCGAAGAGTTCAGAGAGGCTCTCTGCCGTAAGTACATCCTCCTTGGGACCGTCGAGGAAAACCTGCCCGTCCTTTAACAGCACAACCCGGCTAATCTCAGGAATTACATCATCAAGGTCATGCGTCACAAGTATGATACTCTTTCCTGCAGAAGCTATTCTTCTTAATGTCTCCCTGAAAACATGACTTGACCTCATGTCAAGACTGTTCGATGGCTCATCGAGCACAAGGGTCTGCGGGTCATGCACCAATGCCCTTGCAATAAGGACACGTCTGGCCTCACCGGTAGACATTTCTGACATCTTCTTTTCAGAAAGATGGGATATGCCAAGGAGTTCCAGGACCTCAAGGGCCTTTTCCTTCATTTCAGGCAAGATCATATGATTAGGATACAGCCCAATGCTGCTGAAAAAACCTGAGATCACCGCATCCAGCCCGGAAACGTTCCTTTCATAATCTTCCTGCAGGTCATAGGACACGATCCCCAGGAAATGCCGCATCTTAAAAAGGTCCCACAGATCCTGCCCCATGATCCTGAAGACAAGATCATCACAATCAGCAAGAGGATAGAAGTCCCTTGTGATCGTTTTGATCAGGGAGGATTTGCCGGAACCATTGGGACCTATGATGGCAACGTTCTCTCCGATATCAATGTTCAAAGAAATGGAATCGAGAACGTTCCGGTCTTGCTTTCTGACAGTCACATTCTGATATTCAAGAAGGGGTTTTGTATCGCTGGACATCTGGATCATCTGAATAGTCGTGCTTAAAAATTGCACTTTAAATTAAATTTACTGCTATCACCATGCTTATCAGACAGGTAAAATGCCGTATTTGCCATCACCCTTGTCTTTGGCCTTTATGCCTTCAAGCTTTAGAAGCTTCACCATCACATCAATCCCGCCGGCATAACCTGCAAGTTTTCCATTTGAACTTACCACACGGTGACATGGAATAATGACCTGTATCGGATTTAAGGAATTTGCATGCCCTACTGCCCTTGAAGCTTTAGGACTACCGATCATTTCAGCCACATTACCATAGGAAACTGTCGTACCGTAAGGGATCTTTGTCAGAGCGTCCCACACCTTTTTCTGGAAATCGGTGCCAACAGGTGCCAGCTTTACATCAAATTCTTTCAGATCCCCTTCAAGATAATGATCTATTTGTTCTTCGACCTCTTTGAAGAAAGCCTCATTCTCCTCCCAGTCAGAGAGAATCTGATATTTCCTCTTTCCATCCTGAATATTAAGCACTTTCAGTCCTTCATCATCTCCGGCCAGCAAGATGACTCCTATTTTCGTTCTTATGAGATCATAGTACATTCAGCATACCACCGTTTTTGATCAGATACTATTTTCCGCAATGAATCTGCCCCTGAAGAAAAGGGTTGCACCTGCAACTACTATTCCAAATAAACCTGAGAAAAGGAACACTGCATGCAGGTCGAAGAAAAGCAATATGACACCCAGGACCACAGGTGAGGCACTCTGCCCCACATATTTCATGGTATTGTGGATTGAAAGGACACCGCCACGTGATCTTGGAGGAGAGATCTGTATGATCTGGGAGTCGATGGCTGTCTGGCAAAGTCCGAAGCCACCACCGAACACAAGCAATAGCAGGAAGAGGACAGGAAGTGAAGCTGTCCATGAGATCAGAGAGATGGAAATCCCCACAAGAGTGAAACCCAGACCGATGAGAACGATCAGAGGAAGCTTTTCTGCAAGCTTTTTGATTTTCGATGCCACCATGATGATAGCAAGTCCCTGGATAGAAAGGACCAGTCCGGCCTCCTTGGCAGCAAATCCAAACACATCCTCGAGCATAAAAGGAAGGAAAACGACTATCGAGAACAACAGGAAGAAGATAGCAAAGCTGAGGAAAACTGTGTAAAGTATCCTGAAATCACGGAGTTCACGAACTGCATTCCCAATTCCGCTCCCATCTAGTGAGACGCATTCCTTTGTTTCAGGAAGCAGCAGGAAGACAAGGAGGGAGAATGGTAGTGAGAGTACATAGAAAAGGAACGGGTAGTTCCACCCGATGGTAGCCAGCCCGCCACCAATGAGAGGCGCAGTTACCGAACCAATGGCTATTGCCATGCTGATCCTTCCCATGGAATGGACACGATCAATTCCTGAGTAGACATCTCCTATAACCAGCATTACAAGCGACATCATACCGGCAATGCCAATACCCTGTACAAATCTCAGAATGAGAAGAGTTTGCAGGTCGTTGGCAAAGAAGCTGAAAAGGCCCATCAGACCGTTTATAACCAGACATGGCACAAGCACGGTCTTCCTGTTCACACGATCGACAAAGTGTCCGATAACAAGTGAAAAGATGGCTGTGGATATAGTGTAAACTGCCATTAGCTGGGCCACTTCATTCGGGCTGCTGTTCAGTGGTTCAACCATCTGCGGAAGCACAGGGGCCAGTATGGCCCCACCTGCCATCGCAAAGAATACGGTCATTGCAAGGAACAGCAGGTGGTAGGGTTCGAATTTCATATATGCAACATTACAATCAGCTTTCTTCAAAAAAGTTCTGCAACATTCAGTAGTTCCTCTGTAGTGCCAGAACATGATATAGAGCAATCAATAGGACTGATACACAATATCAATTAAAGTATACTTTAATTAAAACAAGTGATAATGAATATATAACATTCGTACAAATCATTTTGATAAACTATCTATAAATTTAGGAGGTAAGAATCTGGCTATTGTAAAGAACAAGACAAAGTACAACATGCGCTTCGCAGCATACAGAGCAGACGGCAAATACATACACCAGAACAACAGCACAATTCCACCGAGCAACAGTCGCTATATAAGAGATGATTACATCGGTGAGATCGGATGGTTCGTTATCGCAGCATTCCTTCCCGAAAGTAAAATACCGGGCTATTTCAACATGAGAGCACCTGAAAGCACACCAGGGCCGTCACCTCTTGTCTATGCAAAGATGGGAAAAGAGGACAAGTTCGTCCTTACCGAGGATGAATCAAACAGGGAATTCACGATCTACGAAGATAGCAATGAACCTGAAGGTGTAATTCACGGCTGGTAATGGCCGTTAACATTACCCTTCTATTTTTTGGCATCCACATTAGAATCACAAACTCTATGGAAAGTTATTCATTCATTCATTCATTCATTCATAAATACAGTCAGTCAGACATCCATTTAGTCAGACAATCTGAACACCTGGAAACTCTGTTCCGGTAAGAAGTCATATTCTTCAGATAAATGATATCCTGCTTCACTCATTTCTGATCTGATCCCTTCCTTGTCCACATAGTGACCGAATATTCGATGGAAGCTCCAGCTGCCTTTACCACCATAATCAATTATTGCAACCCTGCCATCCGGCTTCAGGCATGTGGCAACCTCCCGGAAGTAAGCCACCCTGTCAGGAATATGATGACAGACATTACGCAGGAACACCAGGTCCAGCTCTTCAGAACTAAGAGGGAAACCTTTCCCTTCAGCCAGTATAGTAACGATGTTGGAATAACCCTGTTTTTTTGAATTACTTTCCAGATATTCAAGGAATTTGCTGTCCGAATCTATCCCGAAAACCTTCCCTTTATCGCCTACAATTTCCGCAAAGCGTAAAGAGAAATAACCGCCACCTATCCCAACATCTGCAACCTGTTGCCCCTCTTTGAGGGACAGGGACCTTATTACCTGACCGGATCTGCTTTTTGGGCCGGCAGCTTTTCTGTTGAACATCTTTGCTTTCAGGTTGTACATATTTACCACTCTCCAAAATAAAATATGGGAGATCAGTCAGATAGATCTGATCTCTTTCCCTTTCTGCACAAAAGCCATACTCCGCCAAGCAGGAAGAATGTTGTCCATCCACTGATCCCCATTGTGAACTCTTTTGCCAGGTCTGCAAGCAGGTAGATAATTCCCACAAGCATTACCAGTAATCCAAACCATGCACCTGTTCTATCCGATCTCATTTGTTTTCACCTTCTTTCAGTATTCTTTCAAGTTTTGATCTTGTGATAGAAAGGTCGATCTCACCGAACCTGCCTGAGATCCTCAGGACATCTCCTTCGACAAGTATGATTTCCTCGATGTCAAACATCCCGTTGATCTCCACCTCATTAGTACAATCACATCTTACCCTCAATTTTTTTACGATATTGAGATCACGTACTGCAACAGAGAATGCAAATTCCTCATCGACCATTTCTCTCACAATTAACACTATGCAGCAAACGGTATTTTAATTAAATCTGGAAGAATTGATACAGTAGTAACATTAATATGACTAAGTAATATAGTTGTAACAGGGTTTGAAAATGAAAAGTTACGAACTCTTCACTGAACTGGCATCTGAGAACCGGCTTTCAATACTGCATGCTCTGAAAGAAGGGGAAATGAAGTTCACAAAGCTAGCAGATGGGATCGATATGACCTCTCCTGAAGCTTCAAGGCAGTTGAACCGGCTTCTTGTAGTTAACCTGATACGCAAGGATTCCGACGGTTACTATTCACTCACTCCTTTTGGAGACCTCGTTGTCTCATGCATACCCAATATTGAAGCCATTGCAAAGAATTCTGATTTTTACCTGGACCATGATACTTCACCCATTCCGCCTCACCTGCTACAGAGGATGGATTGCCTGTCAAATGGGGAAATTCTCAGGGGAGTCTTCGTCCTGGTGAACAGGATGACAAACCTTTTTGATGAGATACAGGAATATTCATATTACCTTTCTGACGACTTCCCGCGTTTCTATCTCCCTGCAATCGAAAAGAAACTGGAAAAAGGAGTGAAATTCAGGGCAATATATCCAAAAATACTTCTCGATGAGCTCTGGGCGGAGATCGATCCAGGGATAAGAAGCAGGATAGACTTCCGAATGCTCAACGATGTCAGACTGGTAGTGAACATCACTGACAGGTTCAGTGTGATAGCTTTTCCAGGTTTTGACGGGAAAATTGACAGGGACCTTGCCATAATTGGCCATGACGAAGATTTCCGTAAATGGTGCAGCGAAATTTTTGAACACTACTGGGAAAAGGCAATTCCGTATTATGGGAACAGAGCAAAAAAGTGAAAATCAAAACCCGTATATAGCAGTTAAGCATAGCAGCCACCCTACTCAAATTGAGTGGATTACAATCATTAGCCAGAGATGAAGTGTATGCAAAATGGAATTGATAAGAAACTATTAAAGAAAGATGGTTTTCTACCGCAGAGACAGGATAACTTGTTTTCAATGCGTGTTGGCATCACCGGCGGCTATGTGGGAGCTGCACAGTTAAGAGCCCTGGCAGATGCTGCTGAGAAGTACGGAGAGGGACATGTACATATCACCTCCAGACAGGGTATCGAAGTTCCTTTTGTTAATTTTGAGAACGTGGAAGCTGTAAAAGCAGATATGAGAAAGGTAGATGTCCGTCCCGGGATTGCCGGAAGGAGGGTCAGAGGGGTCGTCGCATGTCAGGGAAACCGAGTCTGCAATCACGGACTGATAGACTGCCAGGGAATTGCTGAAAAGATCGACAGCGAACATTTCGGGACAGATGTCCCGTACAAGTTCAAGATCGCGATCACCGGATGTCCTGCAGCATGCCTGAAACCACAGGAGAATGACCTCGGGATCATGGGAGCTGTTCATCCGGAATGGAAAAATGATTCATGCACAGAATGTGGAGTTTGTATTAAACGCTGCAAAGCAGAATCCATAACAATAGATGACGGCAGGATCCACATTGACATGGATAAATGTATCCTTTGCGGAGAATGTATTCTAACCTGCCCGAAGGATGCGATAGTGCCTTCAAAGACAGGATATACCATATTCGCAGGCGGCAAAGTGGGCAGGTTCCCACGCGAAGGAACAAAGCTTACTGAAGTGGCCACTGAGGAAGAAGTATATGATATCGTTAACAGGACGATAGAATATTATCGGGAGAATGGCACAAAAGATGAAAGACTCGGGGATGTCATGGACAGAGAAGGGATAGAAAAGTTCAGAGATTCAGTTCTGAAGTAATTTCCTTTCTTTTTTTTCTTTTAGTTCTGTAGAAGTCCTAATGTCAATCTGGTTTTTAGATATTAATTTGTTAAAGGATTGGTATTATTTTTTGTAGCCACAAAAATTGTCAGGCATAAATTTGTATCGGCTATTATGAAGGATTTCAAGATCAAAATATCCCCCAATACATAAGATATATACTTATTTTTAATCAATATATAATAAATGCACAAACTATATATGTTGATTTGTATTATTGAAACATGTGCAACCAAAAGCAGAGTTAAAAGAGGACAATTAATGATAAAAAATGAAATGAGATATTACCTTAAATATCTCGAATCCACAATTGCGACTGAGAGTCTTAAAGTCGAAACACAAAAATAAGAAGGGATAAAGTTGGAAATTATAGCAGATCTGCATACACACACCACATTTTCAGATGGTGATCTTCATCCGCAAGAGCTGGTAAGGAAAGCAAAACAGCGCGGTTTGAAAGCTTTGGGTATAACTGATCATGATACTGTTGACGGATTAAAGCAGGCCCATATAGAGGCAAGAAAGGTGGATATAGCCCTCATACCGGGGATCGAACTGACCTGCAGATATAAGAACAATGGCCAGGGCATCCACATGCTTGGTCTCGGAATAGACTACGAAGAGCCATTTCTGCTCAAAGAACTTGAAAAGATAAAAAGGAGCCGTGAAAAAAGAGCAGAAAGGATTATTGAGATGCTTGAGACATACAAATGGCGGGTCGACCCATTCATATTTGAAAACATAAAGGGAACCGTCACAACATACGATATCGCCAGATCTGTCATGAATAAAAACATATCCACAATTGAGTTCTATAACAGGTGGCTTTCGGAAAGTTCTCCATGCTACATAGATATGGAAACTTTCAAAATCAGTGATGCTATTGAACTAATACACAAAGCAGGGGGCAATGCCATCTGTGCTCATCTTCAAAGAAGCCTGAATGAATCAAACAGGATCGGTGATCTGCATAGCGTAGCTGAAGATCTGGTTAAAAAGGGGATAGATGGCTTTGAAGTATTCTACGGGCTCAATACAAAGGAACAGATGCAGACAATGTCCGGGATAGCCAACAGGCATAAGCTCCTGAAGACAGGAGGGTCGGATTACCATGGACCCAACAGAACAGGAAAGTGCCCACTGGGAGAATACATGACCCATGGAATAACATACGACCAGAGCTGGATCACTGGAAGTTTGAGTAAGAGATACGAATTAATTCCATGTGCAATAGCTTAACTTTGCACATCTGTAATTTTTATTGCCATAAAATAAAATTAGAGCTAATCAATCCCTATCTACTAAAGCATTCAGAAGATCCCGAATTTGTATGTGCGCAATATCATCAGATCGATATAAAGATTATAGCGATCAGGGTGGCTATAACCCCTATCCATTGACGCGGAGCAAGTTGTTCTTTTAGTAATATACAAGCCAACAATACTGTAACTGCAGGACTTAGTGATGACAGAATAGTGGCAACATCCAGTCTTCCAGCTTCTGAAGCCAGAGCAAAAAAAGTAGCACCTCCTGTATTAAGTAATCCTGCAAGGATAACTACCAGAATTACATTGGAGGTGGGTTTACTGACAGTATTTGTTAAGATTATAAATGCTGTGATCATGATAAATGCTGTAATTCTTGAAACTGTTAGTGGCCAGTAAATTGCAGTAGCACTGAAATTATCAATAGATATAAAAAAGAAGCCAAAAAAGATACCAGCTAGTACTGGATACCTTAGATCTTTTCCTTTTAGATGGGGTCCAAAATTCGTACTAACGATAAACCATATTCCAATAAATGCAAAAGTAAAACCCGCAATCTTAAAAATGGAAGGAATTCCCTCATTTAAAGCTGAATAAAGTACAGGTATGATCACTGATATTACTGCAGCAAGAGGAGAGACTATACTCATTTTCCCTTTGGACAAACCAAT
>JBNJIC010000084.1:0-9840 GCA_051749005.1 Halobacteriota archaeon
AAAAGCACGACATCAGCACCTGTATCTTCTATAGCCTTAATTTTCGCCTCCGCCTGCCCCTTTATAACTTCATCTGAAAAACCGATTCTTCCAAGCACACTTCCGCAGCAGACCTCATCAAGGAGTGTATAATCGACACCAAGTTTTTTCAATATGGAAAGTCCTGCCATAGAGGTTTCCTGATTACGATAAGCTGCACTGCAGCCTGTAAAATAGGCGATCTTAGCCGCATGAGAATCTTCGCCAAATATCTCCCTTCGGCTTTTAGATTCTCCGAAAGGATTTCCCAGTGTAGCTATGGAATCTGCAATCTTCCTGTGAGTGGAACCTACGACACCCGAAGCAACAATATCCTTTCTGGCAGCTTCTATGACATCAACAACCTTTGTTGATGAAGGACACCTGCGGGTACAATCTCCACATGTGGTGCACTGATATATTCGTTCCAGTACAGATTCATCAGGTTCGATATCACCGGAATACAATCCATAACAAAGAGCCATCTTACCTCTTGCTACTGATGAATCCCATTCGAGATTATCAAAGATAGGGCAGATCTCCTTACAGAAGCCGCACTGCGTGCAGTTAAGCATCTCCTTTTTCCATTCCTTCAGATTATCTGTCCTCATTCACTCCTCCTCCTCCAGATGATATCGCAGACGGGAAATAAAATTATCCTCCCAGTCCATGATCTTGTAAGGGTTCATAATATTATTAGGATCAAGAGCCATCTTTATCGTTCTCATGGCATCAAGGCTGCATTTTCTTTCTCTGAGGAAGAACGGAGCTTTGGTCATACCAACCCCATGTTCCCCGGTGATCGTACCGCCAAGATTCATAACCTTGCTGTAGATCTCCTCAACTGCTTTTTCTGCCTGATCCCAATGAGATCGCTTAGTAGGATCCATTAGAACTTTTGTATGAAGATTACCATCACCAGAGTGGCCATAACTTGCAATTATAATATCATATTTATCGGATATTTCCTGGAAGGACCTGACAGCTTCCGGGACTTTGCTCATCGGAACAGCCATATCATCTGCAAGCATAACGGTCACAAGATCATCATCGTACTTAGACAAAGCAGGTATCATCGCCTTTCTGCCTCTCCAGAGCTCTTCTTTTCTATCAGGATCATCAGTGAAATCAACAGATAACGCACCTGAAACTTTGCAAACTTCCGTGACTTTCCGAATCTGGTCCTTCACATCATTAACGCTGCCATCGACCTCTATCAGCAATATGGCCTCCTCATCAGGAAGTCCCATGCAAACAGCCTTGTTCACCGCCTCGATACAAACTCTTGACATTAACTCAAGCCCTGAAGGTATCAGAGGTTTTGCAATTATGTTGGCAACACATTGCCCCGCCTTTTCCAGAGTGTCAAATACCGCCACTGCAACCGCAGTTGCCTCCGGAAGGGGGATGATCCTCAATGTGATCTCGGTTATGATACCAAGGGTTCCTTCCATACCACACATCAGTTTTTCAAGCTGGTATCCTGCAGAGTTCTTCAGGGTCCTTGAACCAAGCCTTGCAACATCCCCCTTGGGGAACACGACTTCCATTCCAAGAACATAGTCCCTTGTAGCACCATATTTGACGGCATTACCACCCGAGGCATTGGTGGCCACCATCCCTCCAATATTGGCAACATTGCCACTTGAAGGACCAGGTATAAAGAAACCATCTTTTTTAAGTTCAGCATTCAGTGCCTTGTGAGTTACACCAGGTTCTACTACCACATACAGATCTTCAATATGAATCTCTTTTATTGTGTTCATCCTTTGCAGATCAATGACCAATCCACCTGCAACAGGAACACTGTGACCACAAAGTGCAGTTCCGGCACCTCTCGGGACTATCGGAAAACGGTGTTCATTCGCAAGTTTTACAATCTTCCCGATCTCAGCAGTGGTTCTTGGCCTGATCACGGCATCAGGCATACTGCGGTGAATGCCGGCATCTGTCGAGTAAGCATAAAGCTCAGCCGTCGACGTCCTTATATGGCCCTCACCTACAATATTCTGCAATTTATCAATGATCTGCTGGTTCATAATTTCACCTTTATTCAATAAGAGGAATTGTCAGACTACCCTGAGGCAGAATAATAGCATAGGGCTCCCTGCCCTCTTCCCTGATCAGATCGACCGCTTTATCGAAAGCTTTCTGGATACCATCCTGTGCCTCCATTTTTGCAGATTTAAGGATCTCACTATCAAGATCGGAAACAGCCCACATTCTGGCCCACGTCCCGATATGTGCCATCCTTGCTGCCTTATGGAATCCCAGTTTATAACATTTGGATGTTTTCTCCATGACCTCACTGCAGGTTGCCGAAGAGCCAAGCAGATTAAGGAATGTGTCATCACCTACACCATCACGACACTTGGAAACCAGAATGATGATACCTCCATCCTCAAGAGCAAGTCTGCCATTCTCAAGGGCCTTTTGTGACTGGTAAAGATCGATATCCATAGGATATGGTGCTGCTGTGAGCACAATATTTCCTTTTTTGTTGAACTTTGTGCAGAATACCTCATTGGCTTTTATTACAGCAGCATCAAAGGACTTAAAAAGGTCCCCTGCAGTCATTGCATAAAGACCATGGTCTGCAGTAAGTACGGTCTGAACTGAGAATATATTAAGATCCTTAAGTACTTCCATAGCATCGGTCATATCCTCTGCCACAGGATTACCTTCAAGTGCAAGTGATTGTGCTGCATTGGAGAGGGCATGCTTGTGGTTCATCTCGATAGTCCTATAACCTGCAACTCCCGGAAGGAATGCCTTTCTTCCACCCGTATAGCCTGCAAAATAATGCGGTTCAACGCTTCCTATAACAAGGATATTCCCTGCCTGGCGCACCATTTTGTTGATATACATTTCAGTACCGTTGGAAGAGACACCCAGATATTCCATATCCTCATCCTTTCTTGCATCGTGAACGAAGATCCTCTCCTTCATCTCATCATAGATCTCACCGAAAATGAACCTGAACTCATCCTCAGTAGGTGCCCTGTGTGCACCTGTTGCCACTATGAACTTCACATCAGGATGAACAGCCAGTACATTTTTTATTTCCTGAAGTACACAGGCAGTTGGTGTCGGACGGGTAGCATCATTAACTATTACCAGAAGGCTGTCAGTATTCTTCACAAACTCATCAAAAGGTTCCATCCCAATTGGATTTGAAAGTGCATGTGAGATTATCCCGAACTCATCCCCTACCTCCGGCTCATTAGGCGAAAGAACCTCATGAGGGATGTTCACTTCAAGATCGACAAAGTCCTTTCCATAGGGTATCTTCACATTCATTCAATTATCTCCTTTTTGCATTCCTCAGGACATATAACTAACACCACATACAGAACGGTAAGAACATACGATTTTATAAAATGTGTATGATTGTACTACTGTAAGCAAAATTAGTATTAGAAGGCTAGCTATGGTACAAGTAAGAAAATTAATGATATAAAAGAATATCCCTTTATATATTTAACAATAAATCGTAACTGAAATCCCGGTTACCTTGAATTCATACTCAAAAAAAAAGTACGAAAAAATCATTGTTCGATCTCACCGCTTACTCTGTCCAGCAATTTCTTAAGATTAGTATTAATCTCACCTGCCCTTGAATCGAGATATTGGAGTGCCTTTAGCCTGACACCATCAGTGGAGGTATCCTCTTCATTATCCAGAACTTTAATTACAGCATCCATATCGGCCTTAAGTCCTTCCTTCCGAACCAATAAAGAATCAAGAGCCATCCTTTCTTCTGCCCTGAGATCATCATCCTCTATCCGGTTGACAAGATCTATGAACTCATTACTCTTCTGGTCCATATCATTTATCATCTTAGTAATCTTCTTGGTAATCTCTGCTTCAATAGCCTTGCCAAATATGACATCCTCTGTTGTAACCTCTGTTACATATTCATAAGTTGCAGGTGGTTTGACAGATTCCCCGGAATGTACTTCAGGAATGAAAACAGCGTCCTTACTGTAAACTCTCTGGTTCATAAATGTGGGAGAGACTATTTCGATATTTTCTTCATGAAGGCTGTCCAAAACCATCTTATTCAGTTCTGATCTCTTGGTTATAAGGCTGGATGTATCTTTTAACAGCCCTCCGACCTTGTAGGAAACTGAGAAGTTACCCAGTTCAGTGACATGCACAAATATGTTCTCAAGCTCGACCTTTTCAGCTGCCTTTACAAGAGCCATCTCGATCCTTTCCCTTGAAACATCATATCCCAACGAGACATTACTCGAAATAACAGTACCAGAAGAACTTATGGTAACGAGAGAATTTGATATTACCTTAAGGTTGGGGATAGTAATAATATCACGATCAATGGACTGCATCTGAGTATGCAGGATACCAATGTCAGAAACTCTCCCGAAAGTATCATTGATATTGATATAATCTCCAGCCTTAAACGGCTTTATACGACTTAGCATAAGACCAGACATTCCATTTGCCACAAAAGTTGTCGATGACAGAGCAATGGTAGCACCAATAAGAATACCAAAAAAACTCAGGAGGTTCTGTTTATTATTATCCGATATCGGAAGAGTAAGTACAAGGACAATAAAACCAAGAAGGGATACCAGCAGGAAAATAACCTCCATTAGGGTTTTTTGTTCCGAGAAAATTCGGACCTTGCGGTAAATGAAACCCAAAACTGTCAAAAGGATTAGCGTAACTGTAACTACAATGATACTATAATAATAATCCCCTAATTCCATAATGTTCATAGCCTCCAAAAAGGCAGAAGACATAGATAATCCGACAGATAGTAATGTTGTTTCTGTTTATAAAAAACTGTTTGTGAAAAAATGATTCAAAAATTCAAAGCTTAGTTTAAGTATACAGTGAAAATGAGCTAATATTTAAAACATTCCATACCTCTCAAAAATTATAGAGAAAAGAATCAATGAAAGTAATCAGGACCAAACAACACAAAAACTACCGTAGACAAAAATTAATGCAAAATTATTTAAATATAAAAATGGAAGTAATATATATGCATCTTGATTATGCCGAAAAGTGGATCAAAAAAGGGGACAGTTTCTTTAGTCTGAAAAAATACGAAGAAGCAATTGACGCATACGATAAAGCTCTTGAGATATATCCAAAGGATGAAGGGGCATGGGAAAGTAAAGGAAATGCTTTTTTTAATCTCAGGAAATACGAGGAAGCAATAGAAGCATACAACAAGGCCCTTGAACTTAATTCGGAACTTGAAGGCATATGGATGAACAAAGGAAATGCATCCTTTAATCTCAAGGAATATGAGGAAGCCATCGAAGCATACGATCAAGCAATCAAGATATATCCGGAAAATGAAAATGCATGGATTAACAAAGGAAACGCTTTTTTTAACCTCAAAAAATACGAGAAAACCATTGACGCATATACCAAGGCACTGGACATATACCCGGAAGATGAAAATGTATGGATAAACAAGGGGAATGCGCACTCACATCTCAAGAATTATGAGCAGGCAATTGAAGCCTACAATAAAGCTCTTGAACTTGATCCGGAATCAAAAGATGCATGGGAAAGTAAGGGAATTGCATATTCCCATCTCAAAAAGGGAGATGAGGCAATTGAGGCATTCAACAAAACCCTTGAGATTGATCCTGAAAATGAAGATGCATGGGAAAATAAGGGCAACACACTTTATGAGCTTGGAAAATACGGAGAAGCAATAGAAGCTTTTAATAAGACCCTTAGGATCGATCCGGAAGATGGGAGAACGTGGACTAAAAAAGGCAATTCCCATTACAATCTGAAAGAGTATACCAAAGCAATAGAAGCATTTGACAAAGCTCTGGAGTTAAATCCGGGAAACGGAGAAGCTCGGACAAAGAAAGGAAATGCACATTTTGACCTGAAGGAATATGCAAAAGCAATAGAAGCATTTGACAAAGCCCTGGAGATCTACCCGGAAGACGGAACAATATGGGCTAGCAAAGGAAACGCATCCCTGATACTGAAAAAGTACCAAGAAGCTACCGAAGCATACGCAAAGGCTACAGCTATCGATCCGGAGAACGGGACAATATGGGCAAGCAAGGGAAATGCATCCCTGATTCTGGAGAGATATGAGGAAGCAATAAAGGCTTACGAAAAAGCCACTCAGCTTGATCCGGATAATGCAAGTATCTGGGCAAGCAAAGGAAATGCACATACTAACATGGAACAGTATGAAGATGCAATTCATGCATATGATAAGGTTACTGCCATAGATCCGAAAGATGAGGAGATATGGGTCTTAAAAGGAAATGCATACTTCAACCTGGAAAAATATGAAGAGGCAATACAGTCATATGAAAAAGCCCTTAAAATTGACCCGAAGGACGAAATGGCATGGACCTATAAAGGAAATTCCTGTTCAATCATCGAAAGACATGGTGAAGCGATCGAAGCATATGAAAAGGCCACCGAGATCAATCCCGATTCAGAGGAAATCTGGATAAGCAAAGGGAACACACTTTTTACTCTCGACATATACGAGGAAGCTATTGAAGCCTATAAAAAGGCAATTGAGATCGATCCCGGATCTGAAAGCGTATGGATCAACAGCGGTAATTCATATTTCTGCCTTAAAAGATATGAGGAAGCAGTATATTCATACGACAAAGCCACGGAGATAGATCCGGAATCTGAATTCGTATGGTCCAATAAGGGTAATGCATACATACATCTTAAAAAATATGAGTATGCAATCGAAGCATACACAAAAGCCCTTGAATTAAAACCAAATGACAAAAATGCCTGGGCAAACAAAGGAAATGCATATTCACACCTGAAATCATACGAAGATGCAATTATAGCCTATGAAAAAGCCTTGAATATCGATAATGAAGATGAAAAGACCTGGATCAACAAAGGAAATGCATATTCTCAGGTGAAAAAATATGAGGATGCCATCAATGCATATGAGAAAGCCCTCAAATTGAACTCGGAAGATGAGAATGTTTGGATCAGCAAAGGAAATGTTTACTATCATCTGAAGAAGTATGAGAAAGCGATCGAAGCATACAATAAAGCCCTTGAAATGAATCCGGAAGCAGAGGACGTATGGACAAACAAAGGCAATGTGTTTTCCCATATGAAGAAATACGAGGAATCAGCAGAAGCCTACAATATGGCCCTGAAAATTAATCCGGAAAATGTGGCTTCACACCTTAATTACGCAAATAACTTAAGAGAGAACAAGAAGTTCAGCGAAGCTGAAACCGAAGTGATGCTTGTACTTCAGATGAACCCATCAAATTCATTCGCATTGGGAGCCCTTGGAGATATTCTCTCAGATGAAGGCTATTTCGAAAAAGCGATCGAAGAATATGAGAAAGCACTTTTCAATTCAGAAGAGATGCATCCATCCTCTATCTCTGAGATCTATAACAATATGGGAAGAGCATATGGAGAACTGGAAGATTACGAGAAAGCTGAGAAATATTTCCATAAAGCTCTGTCTGAAGACGAATATAATGTAAAGGCCATAAGGAATAGTCGAATTCTTGAAAAGATGAAACATTCCCGTGGGTTGTTGAAGAAGGTATTCAAAATTAAGCGTTCAAATGAACCAAAACCCGAGTTTGAACTCAGCAGCAGCTATGGTCTTATCGAGACAAAGAACCGGATCCATGAAAATACCCTTGAAATTGAATACTGAATCTCTTAGATATTCAATTGGTTAAGATCTAATAATCGCAGTTAAGAAAAGAGCTATTTGAGATGAAATTACAAGAGATAAAGTTAAAAAAGACGTCTTCAGATATGTTCGGAAGGATTCTTAACCGGGATATTCCAGATATCCATTAAAATAATTTATTCAGGAAAGCATTTTTTTGAACATTCTCCTTAGAACAGTCTTTTTAAGAAGGAAATAATCCTCTGTGGCAGTCATGATAGCACGTTTTTCAAGCTGTTTCCTGTCCTCAGACCAACTGGACATTGCTTTTTCCAGCATATCGATCAGATGAATACGTTTTTCTTTTGGAAGTTTAGTAAGAAGCTCTACACGGGTAGTTACTATCTTGAAAAGTTCTTCTTCTGATAGTTCACCTTCACAATCAAGCATTTTGCTAATAGCCTCCACTCTTTGATCATCCGGCATACTATAGAACTTATCCAGCTTCCTGCATAGTGCATCACACCTGTCTTTCTCAGATTTTGAGGCAATATGCCTTATTGTTTCTGTTATGCAGCTAACAGTCTCTTCCTGCTCTTTGTACAGCTTACAGACAGGACATTTTTCAAAATGTTCTTCAATCGAACCCGGATCATTACCAATACATTCCTCACAGGCTTTTGCAAGCTTCTCCAACTTCTCTTCCGCGATCATAATTCAACTCCAATAAGAGGATTGGGTTCGCTTTTATATATATTTTGAGATTTTTGTGTCTGGAAATAAATATCTCTACATTAAACCTCATAAAATGACTATTCAGCCTGGTAATTAATACACATAGCAACTGTTTGATCTCAGAAACATACTGAAAAAATAAATAAATTTAATAAGAAATATGAAGTAATTATTCAATTAAAAGAAAAGGCCCTCTTAAAAACATCTACATAGAAAAGCACAACAATAGAGAGCCTTACATAGTTCTGACTTATTCAATACAAATCAGAAGCCTGCAATAGCAATAGTAGAGATCAGGATTCTTTTCTCATCTTGCAGAGTTCTTTCTTGTACATTACCTGAGTGCGCCATCTTGCAACATCTGGTGTAGGTTCCCTTCCAGTCTGTTTTACAATGATGCCATCCAGATATTCCAGATCCTTCTTTATATTCTCACATGGAAGTTTATCAGACATATTTTCACCTCTGTTAATGTCAGTTAGCTTATATGCAATAGGGTATTAATAATATTATTGGGCTGGATGAATATTAATTGAAATTGAATTTAATTATAATTTTAACTTCATATTAAAACATACGGCCTTTTAGTACCCAAAACCTTCAGTCCCACTTATCCAAAGTGACCCAGAAAATACTTCCTCTTCCTTCAGGATTGTCCTCAACACCTACAGTTCCACCATGAAGGTCAATTATCTTTTTAACAATAGCGAGGCCAAGCCCTGTCCCTTTGATACCCTTTTTTGTAACACGCTTGAAGCGCTGGAACAATTCCGGCTTATTCTCATCAGGAACACCTTCACCAAAGTCCGTTACAGATACTTTCCATTCATCACCGGCATCAGAGATATCAATAATGATACGTTCACTATCAGAACTGTACTTTATCGCATTGGAAAGCAGGTTCGAGAATACATCTTCGACCATGGGGTTAGCTTTTACAGGATATTCTCCTTCATGACCGAATTCAACGATCATCTGTCTTTCTTCGATATCGGGACTGAAGTTACCGATCACACTTTCAATTATATTAGCAAGATCCGTTCTCTGAAACTCGATATCCTCAAAGTTATCCAGTCTAGCAAACCTTGCAGCATTCTCGATCATGTCGATCAGTTTCTTGTTGTTGCGATCGATGGTCAGAACTATCTCATGCTTCTTCTCGTCTTCCTCCATCTCAAGCAAAAGATCGGTATAACCCTTGACAATGCCTGCAGGATTCAGGAGATCATGTCGCATTATGTCGGAGAACAGTTCCTTTAGCTCATTTGAATGTTCAAGATCCTCCGCATACTTCTTTAGTGCCTCAAGGGAGTCTCTGCGCTGGATCAATCTCCAAAGGCCCTGCACCAGCAATGTCAGCTGCCGAACATCGGAAACATCATATTTACCATTCTTGTTGCCCACACCTGCGGTGGCAACGATTCTTTCACCTTCGAAAACCGGGACAGCCATGTAGT
>JBNJIC010000085.1:0-9730 GCA_051749005.1 Halobacteriota archaeon
AAAGAAAAAGGAGTTTAAAGACCAGTATGATCATTTAAAAAACATTATTCCACTTCACATAGATTTATCATTTAGCTAATGCCACAATATTCAATAGGTGTTTCTGTTAATACTGATGAAGATACTGGATAACATCCAATGGGCCAGATCATTGCATGAAATCCTGATGTGTAATAACTGTGATATCCATATGATATGGATCCACCATTGTAACTCGCTTTTTGTTTATAGGTGTTAATCCCATGACTGACTGTTGCTTCAATATTTTCTCCGTCCATATACATAATTGAATTAACAGTTATTTCTGGAATTCTGGTATATGCTGTAGGAAGCCTCATTTTTGTCTCTGAATAGAAATCAGCATTTGGAGGTGTTTCTACAGGATGCAATGTTTGATCAGAGCTACTAGTTGCTTCATAAACAACAGTTGAACGTGTTGATAGTGGTATTTGTTTCTGGTTTGTTTCTTTTTTATCTAAATCTGACCATGTCATTGGTGTATTTTGATAGTACGACATCGTATCTTTTGAAATTACTTCCAACATATCAGGGAAAACTTTTTCCATGTATTCGCCAATTGTTATATTTGTACCGCAAATTTCGGATAAAATTATACGAGTACTTTCATTTGTATTAAATGTGTATGATTTTGAAAGCATGGTTGGTGTAATTTCTGCAGATATGCAGGCAGGCAGAACTTCACCTTTATCATTTGTATGCACGTCAGATGTTTGTTTGAAATCAACGTCCATTCCAATAAAATTAATTTCATCCACGATTTGATCAATCTTATCTGTGCATGTTGTAACTTCATTCCATGACGAATTTCTATTTGTTACAACTTTGTTGTAAGTTTCAACAGCTTTTTGCAACCTAACGTCTAAGTTCTCCTTTGTTTCTTCGTTTATTTGAGTTGTATCTATGTTTGATTCGGCACTTATAGCCGGCATACATACTATACTTATAAGCATAATTAATGCAAGTAATATACTTATTCTAAAATTATTGCGCTTAATCATTTATTTCTCTCATTTCTTTACTCCAAAGGTTAAAATCAATTAAGCTTTAAATATTAGCAAAGCTAAACTAATTGTGCCTTTGTGCTCTGGAGTTCAAATTGTTGTTCGATACTCCTTTTGAACTCCAGAAATTAATTTGTATGAATGTATATAAATATTATGACCGTTTCCTCGAACTATCAAGAGTTAGCTTAATTTATCATATTTATTATTCCCCCTCACAGATAAAAATTTTAATCTTGAACCAAATAAAGAAGCAACTATAATTTGAGACTTCAACGCTTATACTGATGTCACTCTTTCAAAATGAACTCAATATTTGGTAGCATGTGAGGATAGTACAGTAGTAGTTTCGATTATAAGGAATATATTACTTAAGCTTTGTAAAAAGCCTGTATCTAATATAATGAATGTAGTAACATCAAACGAAATACTGGTTTTAACGAAAATCGGTCTTTTCTTCCCTGTACTATAAGAAATCGAAATTATCTTTTCACTCCGTCTGCTGACCCGGAAAAATTATCATAAATGTTCAGCCATAACAGTCCAATAAAGAGTAAAAGGTAAGGAATATGAAAACCAAGGTGACAAAAAAGATAAAGATGATCTCATCTTGAGATCATGACATCCACTTTGGAGTGCCGGACCACTTCCTCTGCGACACTTCCAAGCAGTAATCTCGTGATTCCGGTCTTACCGAGGCTTCCCATAACAATAAGATCGATATTGTTCTCTTCAGCATACTTGATGATCTCTTCTGCAGGATGACCCTCAAGTACCACGGTCTCAACCTCTACCTCACAAGATGAACATGCATCAGCAACCTGTTCAACGGCCTTTTTGGCCTCATCCATCATTACCTGAAATGGCACTTCCCATTGCATCATCCTGGAGCCGATAGGCATGGATGAAGATGGATGTGTAGGCACTACACAAATAGCATATACCTTTGCACCAAGTTTCTTTGCAACATCGATACCCGATAAGATAGCAGTATCGGCATTCTCGGACCCGTCAGTAGCTATCAGGATCTTCTTATAGTCTTTAGCAGTCACACAATTACCCCCTTGTTGATCTGTAGATGTGCATTTTGCACTTTTATACATAAATATTGACATCCCTGATATATGAACTTTCCCAAAACATAACAAGAGATAATAATGCCGGATTGTGAAACATATATATGTATCATTGCTGTATTGGTTCCTGAGAACCGCCTACGATCATTCTAAAAATCATCATTCGGAGTAACAATGACATTAATGGAAGATGCAAAGAAGGGCCTTATCACTCCTGAGATAAAAAGTGTTGCAGATGTAGAAGGCATCGATGCAGATACAGTTAGATCTTGTGTTGAAAAAGGTCTTGTGACGATCCCAAGGAACATCAAGGGAAAATCCCGGGCATTTGGTATCGGTAAATACATGAGCGTAAAGGTCAACGCCAATATCGGGACATCCAGAGACTTTGTGGACATTGATGACGAAGTTGAAAAAGCAAAGGTCGCTGTAAAATACGGTGCCGATACAATAATGGACCTTTCCACAGGCGGAGACCTTGACCTGATACGTGCAAGGATAATGGATGCAGTGGATGTGCCGATCGGTACTGTACCCATATACCAGGCTGCAGCTTCCCACAAGACAGTTGTTGATATGACATCCGATGACATGTTCAATGCCGTACGCAAACATGCCGAGGACGGTGTGGACTTTGTAACGGTACATGCAGGTGTCAATCACAACGCAATTGAAAGGCTTAAGAACAGCGACAGGATAACGAACATGGTGAGTCGTGGAGGTTCATTCACCTTTGCATGGATGATCCACAACGACCAGGAGAACCCCTTCTACGCAGAGTATGACTATCTTGTCGAGATCGCAAAGGAATATGACCTTACCCTGAGTCTCGGTGACGGAATGAGACCCGGATGCATACACGATGCATCTGACGGACCAAAGTTCATGGAATTTATCACACTTGGAGAGCTTGTGAGTAAAGCAAGGCAGTCTAACGTACAGACCTTTGTCGAAGGTCCGGGACATGTGCCATTGAACGAAGTTGAGCTCAGCGTAAAAGCAATGAAGGAACTATGCCACCAGGCACCACTTTACCTGCTTGGTCCACTTGTTACTGACATTGCACCAGGTTTCGATCACATCACAGGTGCTATCGGAGGAACACTTGCCGGCATGTGTGGCGCAGATTTCCTCTGCATGACAACACCTGCAGAGCATCTCGCACTTCCAACAGTCGAGGACATCCGAGAAGGAGCAACTGTCACTAAAATAGCAGCCCATGCTGCAGACCTGACACGTGATGGTCAGAAAGAGCAGGCACGTGCACTGGATAACAAAATGGCAGTCGCCCGTGCAGAGCTTGACTGGGATACACAGTATGAGATTGCAATTGACACAGAAAGGGCTCGCAACATCAGGGAGAGCAGGCACAGCGGAAGCGATGCATGTTCCATGTGCGGTGAACTGTGTGCAATGAAGATCGTAAAGAGCGCACTTGAAGAGAGCAGGCAGAAAAGTAATTCTTCTTCCTGATCTTATTTTTTATATTTCATCTGTATTTTAGATTTTATCCTAAGTTCTTTTATTGTTTAGTTTATTTTTAATATATTTTTTAAAATATTATTTAATTTGTTTGTTAATTTGTTTGTTAATATATTCCTTAGAGAATTTTGATAACCCCCTCAACAGAACTAAAATTTATAAATAATTGCAATAATTTCATATTATTTCCCTGACCAACTTTGCATTTAAAGAAGAGTACAAGCGTGTTGCCAATCTTGGAGACAAGCTCTCTGAAATCGAATCTCTCATCGATTGGAAACCATTTCGTTCAATTATAGCAGAGATGTATAACAACTTTCGGGCATAGTTTTCAACTATTGTAATAATTACTTCTCTATGAGAAAAATGCACGGGCAAGTTGGAGTTCAGGAATAGTTGGACGTTAAGTCCATAAAAAGAAGTAAAATTCAAGATATTGAAAACTTCTTGTGAACAAAAATTTAGGGAATGAAGCAGGAAGATTCTCGGTCTTTAGCCGAGAAATAGTTCACTGTATACTTTTAAACATTCGTACAATATATTCTATTATATAAAGAATTGCAACAATTATCAAATACAAGAGACTTGATCCAACTAAAGTTCGAATTACCATTCCTATAATAGTTGATAAATCATTCGATGCAATTGTGAATAACAGATTTAAGAATAAAAAAAAGAATACGCAACAGACGAATAATACTTGGTGTGTTGATTTTTTCATGATTAGTGCCTTACATAAATAAATGGAACTTCTCCCTTTGAAAGGAAAAGTTCTATTTTGTATTTTTTAGATTTTTGATCAATTGTTTAGATTGGATATTTTATTATTCCATGATATATTGACGGTGAATATTTCCAAATTGATCACATGTTGAATATACTTTTATAAACTTATCATAAAAGTTCACTTGAATGCCCTTGTATTCAAATCCCCAACTGAAGTGTCCACTAGCATAGATTTCTCCTGTGTGAGTATTCAAGTAATTGATTCCACCTTCATCCCAGTCAGTAACTTGGAAGATAGTTGGGGTGCCCAAAGAGTACGATGAACTTGTAAAGTGTGTTTCTACAGTAGCAGGATATACTTGGTATCCATAATATCCTTCTGCTTTGATAGTAAATAGTCTTGTTCCGATATAATTATAAAAACTTTGTGATGCTATTATTTGGTCGGTGTATTGAAGAGTACTTTTAGTAGAGATGGACTTTGTTGCTGAAATACTTTGATTTTCTTCTGTTGTACTAGTAATAAAGAAGAAATATTGATCAGTGAAAGTAATGTCGGATCCATCTTTTAGTTCATAGGTTCTCAAAACAGGTTTCTTTGAAGTATCTATCTTAGATATTTCAATCTGTTCGTTGTTTTCTTTGCAATAATTTGCAATAATGTCATCTACAGATGAGTCTTTGGAATTTGAATTTAGTAAGTCTATGATACCTTGTTCGAATGTGGAAGGTGCGGCAGTTTCTTTTGATTCTGCTGTGGCACTTACAGTAGAGATTGTCAACATAGATACGAGTAACATTGCAATGAGCAATGTTTTTAGTCCTTGTTTATTTTTTATCATTTTTATTATGCCTAGCTATTTTGTTTGGAAGAAAATTAAAAATTGATGGTTGGTTTAAAGGCTGTGGAGCCTGACCTTCATGCTAATATAATCACTTCCATTTGATTGGAGAACAAACAATTTATAGATTGTATACTGCATCAACTCCAGATATATTTTAATACACTACTCAATAAAAATATTAGATTATATAAAAATATTATGGCCACATCATCCAACTCAGATCCTCTTCTATGTATCATAACTTACATAGAATTAGACACATATTCTGAAGAAACACTTAACGCACAAACAGTAATTGTTTTCTCATCATCAGTAATAAACAATGAAACTGTTGAACTCCTTATGCCTACATTTAAGACAGAAGAAAATAAACAAGCAGCAATGTCTCTAATCTACTTTAAGGAAAGTTATTCTCTGTTTCTCAATGAATAACTGAGAAAAACCTTCACAAATCACAATTAAATTCACAATTAAAAAAATTAATTTAAATGGATCTCCTTAATTTATTCTTTGGTTTATTCGCTAATTTATTTCTGACTGACATTGACCGGGATTTTACCCTAGGAACTTAGCTTTTTCATCAAACCTTTTTGCCATTGCCATGTCGATAAACCTGTCGAAATATAGAAAGGTTTAAATGAGAGTCCGTCATAATATATGTTGTCGATAAATCGACTGGTTTGCAGATATAAGGAGATGATGCAATGGCCCTTCTGAAGGATCAGGACAAAGAAGAAAAAGAGACAGTTATCGAAACTATTGACCTAAAAAAGAGCTACTACCTGACGGATGTTGAAGTCCCCATACTTCACGGCATCAATATCAACGTGAAAAAGGGTGATTTCGTAGCAATAATGGGCCCATCCGGTTCCGGTAAAAGTACTCTTATGAACATGCTTGGATGTCTTGACAGGCCCAGTGAAGGTAATGTGATGGTCATGGGGATGGACATCAACAGGATCTCCGATATGGATCTGGCAAAGCTCAGAGGGATGGAGATAGGTTTCGTGTTCCAGAACTTCAATCTTGTCTCCAGACTTTCAGCTCTCCAGAACGTGCTTTTGCCGACCTATGCAAACCGCAGGCCGAATATGGATGTGAAAGAACGTGCCAGGCAGCTTCTTGATATTGTGGGACTTTCAGACCGCGTGGATCACAAGCCTACTGAGCTCTCAGGAGGGCAATCTCAGAGAGTTGCCATTGCCCGGGCACTGATCAACGATCCTGCCATAATCCTTGCAGATGAGCCAACAGGGAATCTTGACTCAAAGACAAGTGTTGAGATCATGGAACTCTTTTCCGACCTCCACCGGAAAGGAAGTACGATAATCATGATCACACACGATCCTGAAACTTCAGAATATGCTGACAGGACGATACATGTAAAGGACGGCTATATCGAAAATAACTGAGATGATCATAATGAAAAGAAGTAACATGAAGATAACAAAAGAATTACCTGCACTTGTGGCCCTGTTAATGCTTTTGACATGCATGCTTACCCCCGTATCCGCACAGGAAAGCAGTGCAACAAGTATTGATGTGGATGTACAAAAGTACGAACCGTACCCTGCAGAAATAGGACAATATGTTGATGTCTGGATCAAGGTCGAAAACTTCCGATCAGGACAATCAGATGATGTTTCCATAAGACTTGTACCCGAATACCCACTTTCCCTGGATTCCGAGAAAAATGCTATCAAGAATATCGGCATACTCTCGCCAGGAAGTGCATCCGTACAGGAATATCGTCTGTATGTTGACGAAAATGCAAAACCCGGAACAGCTTCTTTTGATGTTTACTACAGAGGCAATGGCGAAAGCACCTGGTTAAAAGATACTTTCGGCATGAAGGTCGGCTCTACAACATTTGAGAGCAGGGGAACTCTTGAACTCGAAGAGACCACAGCAGATCCGGGAGTTTTCAGTCCGGGAGATACAGGAACCGTCAGTTTTACACTCACCAATACTGCTACACAGAACACGATAACTTTCGAAGGAAAGGACTATGACAACAATGCACGTATCCAGTCCGCATCACTTTCAGGCTCTGACTGTATACTTGTCACAAGTAGTGAACAGGACTCTGGCATCATCGGACCGGGGAATTCTGTCACACTTACATTCAATGTAGAGGTCCCGGAGGATACAACTGACGGAATATACTACCTTGATCTCTCGGTCCTGGGAAATTCACACGCATACAATAACAACTGGAGAGTTCCATTCACTGTTGACAGTTCTGCCCTCAAGATGATTCCCTCAAAACCTCTGACACTTGTCAACGGGGAAGGAAAGGTCCAGTTCGATGTGGCAAACCTTCATCCTAACACACTTTCATCCGTAAGTGTCAGACCTGAAGCAGAAGGAATAAGGTTCTCACCTGAGGAGTATTTCATAGGCACCATGAAGCCTGATGAGCTCTTTACCATAGAGTTCACAGCAGTAATGGAAGATGAAGAAGCACTTACACCTCTTAACCTGACAGCAGAATACAGGAACGGATTCAACGAGCATTCGAAAACAGAAGAGATCGGTGGCTTTGACAGAACAGAGGAAAATGATGGCAGTACCACTACAACTGCTGCTGCCTTTGGACTTGTAGTCGTTGCCGGATCAACACTCTTTGTCTACAGGAAGAAGAAACAGGACCAAAATCAGGAGTGATGGAAATGGTCAACCTCAGGCAGTCACTTGAGATCGCAACAGGGAGCATCTTCAACTCAAAGCTTCGTTCCACTCTCACAACCCTCGGGATCGTCATCGGTGTAGCTGCAGTCATAGCAAATGTTGCCATAGGTGCAAGCTTTAACCAGTACTTTGACGAGGAGATAGGGACAATTGGATCTAACTTCATATATGTAGGAGCAGGAGAAAACGAGGAGAACATCCTTTTTGATAATGAACTGGAAGTGGTCAGGAGCACACCAGGTGTGGTAAGGGCTTCCCCGATCAATCAACAGATAGCTGAGGTGACTTACATGTCGGACACGAGAAGAGTGACGATTATTGGAGTGACAAAAGACTATGAAGAGGTCGCCAATATCCAGCTTAGTGAAGGAAGCTTCATCAAGGATAATGACCAGTATGTTGCTATTATTGGAAATGAGGTTTCAGAGGATACTTTTGATCGAAGACTTGCAAATAAGAATTCCATATATTTAACTTTCCGCACTCGTGATGGTGAAGAGATCACACAAGCTTTCCAGGTAAAAGGAATCGTAGAAGATTCCAAAGCAAGTTTCATTTCAACAGGGATGGATTCTGATACAAGCATATTCATACCCATATCGACCATGAACGAGATACTTTCAGTGGATGATTATTCTGGGATCTTCGCAGAAGGCGAATCCATAGAGACCTTGAGCGATACCTCAGATGAGATTGACAAGAGACTCGGGCGCTATATGGGTATCTCCTCGAGAGACATGGAAAAGGATGATGTAAAACCATACTTTATACTTGACCAGAAGGAACTTCTTGAAGAAGCCGGAAGTCTCTCAGATGCCCTTACCGCATTGCTTACAGCAGTTGCACTTATCTCACTGGTAGTGGGTTCCATTGGTATCATGAATATCATGCTGGTGACAGTCACTGAACGTACGTCCGAGATCGGGTTGATGAAAGCTATCGGATACTCCAATTATGATGTGCTGACGATGTTCATAGTGGAATCTGCTGTTTTGGGGACCATCGGAGGCGTTCTTGGCGTGATCATCGGATGCGCTGGAGCCTATGGTGCTGCGACCTTCATGAGCCTGCCAGTGGTCCTGCCTGCAGGGAAAATATTCGCAGGTTTCTTGATTTCAATTGTAGTCGGACTGATAGCAGGTTCATACCCTGCAAACAAAGCCGCTAAGATGAAACCGGTGGATGCACTCCGGCACGACTGAAGAGAAAATCATGAAAAACAAAAAAGAGACACCGAAAAAAGGAAAGAAAAGAAGGTGAATAAAAATGTTTGATAGCTGGATATTTTTCCCTATAAACGCAATATTGTTCCTGACATTTGCAGGACTTGCAATAGCAGGTACATTGTTCTGGCTCTGGATGCTTATCGATTGTGCAATGAACGAACCGTCACAGGGCAATGACAAACTTATATGGGTTATTATAATAGTGTTTGCCCAGTTGATCGGAGCACTGATCTATTACTTCATCAGAAGACCAAAAAGGATCGCACAGGAAGCTGTGATGGAACAAGAAAAAATATAAAGATATAAATAAAAATAAAAAGAATCGGTTAAAGGACGAGGCAGATATGAAAGAAAGAGGAATAAGCAGTATTATAAGAAATTTTTTTGGTGTGGTCACGCGTAAGCAGACCTACCTTAACCTCACATACCTGTTGTTCTCTTTCCCGCTTGGAACAGCATACTTCATATTCCTTGTGACAGGCCTTTCAATGGGATTAAGCCTTTCAATAACCCTTATAGGCATCCCTATCCTGATATTGATGCTTGTGACATGGTGGGAACTTGCATCCTTTGAGAGACAGATTGCCATCTGGCTTCTGGGAATCAATATCCCACCAATGGAACCTCGTCAGATCTCAAACCAGAAGATGACGGAGAAACTG
>JBNJIC010000086.1:0-9556 GCA_051749005.1 Halobacteriota archaeon
TGCTGTTTTGATTCTACAATTGAAGCTTCCGTTCTGCTTTCAGTGAGGTGTTGAGCGTAGCGAATCACCTCTGTCCGCGCTCCAGAAGCGTGATCTGGCTGAACGGGCCCACCACAATCCTGTTCTTTCGGTTTTCGCGAGGAAGAGCTTTGGGTTTGCTGTTTTGATTCTACAATTGAAGCTTCCGTTCTGCTTTCAGTGAGGTGTTGAGCGTAGCGAATCACCTCTGTCCGCGCTCCAGAAGCGTGATCTGGCGCTCCAGAAGCGTGATCTGGCTGGAGTCCGGAAGATAGCGTTTTTTGCAAAATGGTGAGTTGAGTTTCGAGGGATTCCAGTCGGGTTTTGAGGTCGAAATTATCACTTGATTTTATAACTTTTATATCACCTCCTGGGTGATGCCAGTTGAGATGAATATATTAGATTCAAAGTATATCCCTGAGAATCCAGAAAAATAATGTCTTTGATAACCTTTTTGTATCGTTATTTGTAATACCATATGCAATAATCACATTCTCATTATTTATGCTATCGACTGAATAACCCCCAGCTAAAAATAGAAGTAGTGATTTAACAAAGCAGTATCTTTGTTCTATCATTAATTAATGATACTTTATATTCAAAGGAGTAAGCCAAATGTCAGCTTCTATGGTCGGAATGAGTTTTCTTGTACTTGGTATTATCCTGCTTCTTGGGAAATTGATCAGGGTTATGTCCCCTAAACTACAGAGCCTCTTTATTCCAAGTTCACTTATAGGGGGATTCCTTGCCCTGTTCTTTGGGCCGGAACTTTTTGGAAAACTCTTCTTGTGGGTCGCTAACAATGATATTTTCCTGTCAGGAGGGATATTTCCGGCAGAGATGCTTGATATATGGACAACCCTTCCCGGATTCTTCATCAACATAATATTTGCCACACTGTTCCTGGGAAAGAAGATACCAGGTATTCGTAACATATGGTTTTTGGCAGGTCCGCAGATAGCTCATGGACAGACCATAGCATGGGGACAGTATGTATTCGGAATACTGATAACAATTCTGGTTCTGACTCCGTTCTATGGAATAAATCCAATGGCAGGTGCTCTTATAGAGATCTCTTTCGAAGGCGGACACGGGACAGCAGCAGGTATGGCATCAACTTTTGAAGAGTTGGGTTTTTCAGATGCTGCAGACCTGTCACTTGGTCTTGCCACAGTGGGAATACTTTTTGGTGTCATATTCGGGATCATACTTCTTAATTATGGTGTAAGGACAGGTAAAGCGGCGGTATTGAAGAATGCGGATCACATCTCCCTTAATGAAAGGTACCAGACAGGCATTATTGATTTTGATTCCAGGGAGTCTGCTGGAAAGATCACCACAAGACCAGAGTCAATTGAACCCCTTTCCCTACATTTTGCTTATATCGGTGTTGCTATCGGAATAGGCTATCTTATTCTTCAGGGAATCATCCTAATAGAAAAAATAACATGGGGGCAAGCCACAGATGTATACCTGTTAGCTCACATACCACTTTTCCCCATGGCAATGATAGGAGGTGTCATTCTACAGATTTTTCTTGACAGGTTCGACGTCTACCAGACCCTGGACAGAGACCTCATGATGAGGATACAGGGATTGTCTCTCGACATATTGATCACCAGTGCAATAGCGACACTTTCATTAACGGTCATTGGAAATAACCTGGTACCTTTCTTAGTCCTTGCAACAGTGGGAATCGTGTGGAATGTAGTGGCATTCATGTTCCTTGGACCAATAATGATGCCTTCATACTGGTTCGAAAAGAGCATAGGTAATTTCGGACAATCCATGGGAATGACCGCAAGTGGCCTTCTTCTTATGAGGATCGCTGACCCGGCCGACAGTTCATCTGCACTGGGAGGTTTCGGATACAAACAACTTCTCTTTGAACCAATAGTCGGAGGTGGAATATTTACTGCTGCATCTGTTCCTCTCCTTTTCTACTTCGGTCCGGTACCTGTGCTCCTCTTTGCAGCAGTTATCATGCTATTCTGGAGCGGACTTGGTATATTTTATTTTGGCAGGAAATGAAATAAGATCAAAATGATAAAGAAGGGAATATATATTTTATCTACAATGCGCATGTTTCACTAAATATCCTTGGCATTGAAGCCCCAACATCTGCATCAATGAATCCAATTACGTTTGATTTCAATCATGTTTGCGCACAAGACAATCTTACATCTGCTATTGTTGCTGATAAGTATAGTTCGATGCCATTACGATCATCCTATGCAACATTATTTCTTAGTCTTTTGTTGCCGTCGGATGATACAAAACCGACACTTATATGGCGGTTCAATGTATCATCATTTCCCAGCGCTTTATTACTCTTTTTCTATGATTCCCTGATAGGCTACTGCTTTCCCGTTCTCATCCCTAATAATCAGGGTTCTCTCGGAAACATTCCTTATGTCTCCATGTTTGGAATATATCCTATAGTCCTGATAGAAATCATTCCGCCCCTTATGGACTTGTTTTTGGAGTTCATTTTCAATTTTTGGCAGATCATCTGGATGTACAATATCGGCGTAATTAATTCTTCCTGAAAGGAATTCCTCTTTTGTATACCCAAAGTGCTGGATATCATTTGAGACATATTCCACAGGCCATCCCTTTTCTGCTTTCCAGATAAAAATAACGACAGGTTCAGCAGTAACTATGTAATCACTGAAATCCTCAATTTCATCCACCTGGTCTGTGATATCAATCACAAAACCCTGGAAGTGGGTGATTGTACCGCTGGCATCTCTTTCAACTAATGTTTTCTCAAGTACTCTGCGGCTTTCTCCGGAAGCGGTAACTATGCGATAGCAATGCGTATAATC
Organism: Halobacteriota archaeon; assembly: GCA_051749005.1. Taxonomy (GTDB): domain Archaea; phylum Halobacteriota; class Methanosarcinia; order Methanosarcinales; family Methanosarcinaceae; genus Methanococcoides. The sequence continues at coordinate 2,847 of JBNJIC010000086.1, forward strand.
TTTCAGCCCCTTTTCACGAATTTTGCCAAGTGATTCCCGGATCCTTTCGAGATCATCCGGATGGACAATATTCACATATTTTCGCTTTCCTTTTATGAAATCTTCCGGTGAATAACCGAATTGGCGTATGCTCTCGGATACGAATTCCACAGGCCATCCTTTTTCTGCTTTCCAGAGAAAAACAACCACGGGATTATCATACTCGGTATTTTGTTTCTCATCAGACACTTTTAACCCCTCCCTTAAGGTTTCAAATCCAATATCTTTTTTAACTGTCTTGTTTAAGTAAGTATCGCCTTTTTGATATTCCTTCTGTCACAAAATGGTTAGTTGTAGGGAAATCAACAACTTATAATTGGTACTAAGAAGCAGTGTGAATTCAAGCATTATTAAATTCATTTTTTGGTACATTTAACTTGAGTATAAATCGATACCATGGTAAGTTACATCGCAGGCTGGCGGCGAGTTGTGATTCTCTCCGATCCCATCACACTCCTATTCTTTTGTTTTTCGAGAAGAAGAGCTTTGAACTTTCTATTTGAATCAACCTGGATCTTCCTTTCTGCTTTCAGTAAGGTGTTGAGCGGGGCTCAATACCTCGGTACGCGCTCCGGAAGCGTTATCTGGCGTCTCCGGAAGCGTTATCTGGACTTCAAAACACACCATATTATATATTACCGAATGCGTCGATTAATCGAAATGTTTATTAGTAAATAGTCTATATGCCTCAAATATCTCAGTAATATCTCTAAGAAGATTTGATATGGATAAGAAATAGAAGTTTAATCATAAAAAAAATCAAAAGTTGTGTTACATAATGATCTCAAAATATAATTATAAACCTGGCATTTATTATCTTTCAACTTTTATCATAACCTTTGCTCTCTGGTTTTCAGGAGCATATGTAAGCTTTCAGGATGGTGGGGAAGGGCTATATATGCTGCTCATGCTGCCGGGGCTTATGGCACCATTTCTGATCTCAATTGCTATGATTATCAGGTCTAAAAATGTGGATCTTAGGAGAGATTTTGTCAACAGACTTACCAACCTCAGGTTAATAAAGCCAAAAATTCTCCCTGTATTTATTTTGCTAATGCCTCTTTCAGTCCTTGCATCGATCTTTATCTCCCTGTTGTTCGGAGGGTCGATGTCACAGTTCCAGCTTGCTGAAGGCTTTTCATTTTCCACCGGCTTTGTTCCGGTATTGTTGCTGCTTTTGCTTGCAGCAGGTTTTGAAGAACTGGGATGGCGAGGCTATGCTTTTGACAGTCTGCAGAGCCGGCACACTTACTTCAAAGCATCGCTTATTTTCAGTGTACTGTGGTCACTCTGGCATTTTCCGCTTTTATTTGTAAACAATTCCTATCAGTATGAGATCTTCCATGAAAGTTTCTGGTATGGTTTGAACTTCTTTGTCAGTATCATTCCTCTTGGAATGATAATCAGCTGGATATGCATAAAGAACGGGAAAAGTATCATCGCTGCAATTGTCTTCCACTTTATAGTGAACATGTCCCAGGAGATCCTGGATATATCCCAGACCACAAAGATCATTGAAACCGGTGTTCTTGTTGTTGTTGCTGCTGCTATTATTGTATATGACAGGGAAATGTTCTTTTCCAGAGAACATCTTGCAGGCAGGGATGACTGAGAGTTCCATGAAATTCAATTAGAAAAATATCAATAAAAGTTAATGAAAAGGTAAGACAATGACAGAAATATCACAGGATCTGTATCCTAAATTTCTTTTTATATGGTTTGGACAGTTCATCTCAATAATAGGTACCGGTCTTACGATATTTGCACTGGGTATATACGTCTATCAATTAACGAGTACAGCTTCAAGTTATGCGCTCATATTGATGTGTGCTTTTCTGCCACCGATCTTATTAAAACCATATGGAGGTATACTGGCGGATCGTCATGACAGGCGTATAATGATGGTCTTCGGTGATCTTGGATCAACATTAGGTCTTCTTTTCATATTCTTCATGATGCTCAAGGGTAATATCGAGCTCTGGCAGATCTACCTCGGGATCTCTGTTAGCTCTGTCTTTTCAGCTTTCCAGGAACCGGCCTACAAAGCGCTGGTCACTGACCTTTTGCCTCATGACAAGTACTCTAAAGCGAGTGGGTTGATGCAGCTGGCAAGTTCGGCCCAGTATTTGCTATCTCCTTTCCTGGCCGGGATATTACTGTCATTATTTGACATCAGATACATCTTCCTGATAGACATTTCCACTCTCCTGATAGCCAGCTTTATTGTTATCTGGATACGAAATGTTCTGGGCGAAGTACCTGTTAAACATAATGAGGAAAATTTCATGGAAGAGCTTAAAGAAGGCATTCATGAATTTTCAAAGAACTCAGGTGTAGTCCATCTTGTAATTACCACTATGGCTGTTCTTTTTTTCGTAGGACTGCTTCAATCACTTTTCATTCCAATGATGCTGAATCTAGCATCAGTTAAGGCTGTGGGCATCTCACAATCTCTCTGTGCATCAGGTATGATAGTCGGAAGCCTTTTTATCGGGTTATTTGGAAGTAGGAGCAATCATATAACAATGCTGTCCATTGCTCTCTTTTTGTCAGGTATCTTCTTTGCAGGCCTTGGATTTTCAACAAATATCATACTGGTGACTCTGACAGGGTTTATGTATTTTGCTACTTTGCCTTTTATTAATACTCCCATCGAGGTCCTCATCCGAAAGAATATCGATAACAACAAACAGGGTCGTGTCTGGTCGATCATCTCAATGATTACATATCTTGGCTCTATCATCGCTTTTGCTGTTGCAGGTTTCCTAGCAGACGACATATTCGGCCCTCTTCTTGAACCAAAAGGTATTCTGGCTGATCCCATTGGTTCCCTTATAGGAACAGGATCCGGGAGAGGAATTGCTTTAATTTTCATTGTTTCAGGGCTAATGATCACTGTCATTTCTTTGTCTATCTGGAAAAATGATATGATCAAAAAGCTTGAAGATGTTGAAAATCAGGATCTGGCTGCGAATGTGAATTTTTGAAATCCATATCGATTCTGTTTAAGATAACTATATGTCCCATGGTAGCTAATTATTTTTGAGGGATATTATGAACATTCGATATAATCGTGTGACTGGCTGTGATCTCAGGCGTTCTGGATAACAGAATAAGAACATGTTTCCAGCAATGCCAGGAGATACTTGACCCTTATATCAAATTGCCCGAATGGTCGGCAGTTCCGGTCTGTTCATGGCTTCTGACATGCAGGATGGAATGGTCCACAAGCTCAGAAAGAAGGTATGTTTTCAAAAAAGCAGATGCGACAAAATAAGCACCTTGTGCATTGTCAGCCATCATTTTGTAACCTGTATCCGCTGACATCCATTGGCGAAACTAACATATTATATTTGATATATTTTTCTCCCAGTCCCAATACTTCCGTTATCCACGATTTCCTGTGTTCCCAATATTTCTTACGTGCACATTCTTTGCAAATATTGTAAGGCCAGATAGCATTGGTTTCATATTGGTTCCCACAATGGTCGCAAGTTCTATTTTCAGTAGCAGGACCTTTTTTTATAAAATCATTTTTTATGGTCGTAGCGATTTCTCTGAATCTCTGCATCACTATGTCTTTGTTGACAGGTTCCTATGAGATATTATGTTCTCTGAGAACTGATGAATATGCAGGTTTAAACAGATCATTTGGTAACTCCGGCAGAAAAGCAGTGATCTCAGGTCCGTCATATCCAAGAACCTCTCCAAATAATGTATCTGCAAGTTCTGAATTTAATTTCTTTGCACATCCCCGGCATGTGATATTGGTCCAGAGTCTACCTATTGCATACTCGTTATGACAGTATATGCACTTTCTGAATTCCTCATACATAATTCCCATTCCCATTACTTCATATTGTCAAAAACTTATAACAATTTCTATCTCATTGAAAAATAAGCAATTTAAAACTTCAAAACATATTGAAGAATGCTGTAAATTGATTTGAAGTGAAAGAAACCGACGTGCTTGCGGCAAGACTACGATTTTATGATCTCTGGCCACATGATGGGGTGCAGGCATTCCCTTCCACCACATCTCTTTCTGCGATGGATCGACTCATTACCGATCTGAGCTTTGGCCTTTTATATTGAAAGCCCCTAAGGCATCGGCATGGTTAACATGCTTGCACGAAGTTTGAACCTATGGTAGATATTATTGAAACAGGTTACTGCATAACTATTACAAAAGAAGATGTTATTTTAGTTCTACTATTTTAAGATCCTATCCTGCTTTCAGTGAGATGTTGAGCTGCGCTCAACACCTCGCTCCGCGCTCCAGAAGCGAGATCTGGAGCTGGTAATCTGGTTATCAGTTATCCAGTGTAGATGTATCTCCGATTTCCATTCCAAGTTCCTGTGCCTTAAGCAACCTCCTCATTATCTTCCCGCTGCGGGTCTTTGGCAGCGATTCGACAAATTCGATCTCAGAAGGCATGGCTATTGGTCCCAGGTTCATCCTTACGTGGTAAGTCAGATCCGGCTTCAGTCTGTCACCGGGGGTAAATCCGTTACGAAGTATTACAAATGCCTTGATCGAATCTCCTTTAAGAGGATCCGGCTTTCCTATTACGGCAGCCTCAGCCACAGCCTCGTGGGACACAAGAGCACTCTCAACCTCGGCACTTCCGATGTTGTGACCTGCAACTATTAGGACATCGTCGGAACGCCCCAGGATCATGATATATCCATCCTCATCTTTTACGGCAAGATCACCTGCAGTATAGTAATTCTTAATGGTTGACCAGTACTGACGGTATCTCTCATCATTACTGTAAACGTTTCTCATCATGGAAGGCCAGGGGTGTTTTATCACAAGGAAACCATTTTTTCCTGCAGGAACCGGTTCACCGTCCTCGTCCACAACATCAGCAATAACACCAGGTACAGGTCTTCCTGCAAATCCGGGTTTCATCGGTTCACCAACCGCTGTAGTTAGCATGTGCATTCCGGTTTCGGTCTGCCACCAGGTATCAAGCACAGGGCATTTTTTCTTACCGATCACATGATAGAACCATTCGAAAGCCTCGGGATTCAGAGGCTCACCAACCGACCCCAGGACTCGCAGGGAACTAAGATTATATTTATCGGGCCATTCCTTTCCCATCTTCATGAACATGCGTATTGCTGTTGGTGCTGTATAGAAGACGCTCACATCGAACTCCTCTATCATGTTCCACCAAACCCCTGGATCAGGATAGTCAGGTGTTGTCTCAGAAATGAGAATTGTGGCACCCATGGAAAGAGGGCCATAGACTATGTAGCTGTGACCTGTGATCCATCCGGGATCTGCAGTACACCACATGACATCATTTTCCTTCAGGTCCAAAATGTTCTTTGTAGTATAGTAGGTTCCCACCATATAACCACCGCAGGCATGAACTATTCCCTTTGCCGGACCGGTTGTCCCGCTGGTGTAAAGGATGAACAGAGGGTCCTCGGAATCCATCATCTCCGGCTCACACTCTTTATCCACATCTTCCATGATCTCATAGAAGTCAACCTCTATCTCAGAGAATAGTTCCATTTGCGGTGTCATCCTTCTTAAGACCACTATCTTTTCAACACAGGAGGCATTGACCACAGCCTCATCTACAAGAGATTTCAGATCAATGCGTTTACCACGGCGAAGGCCTGCATCTGCGGTAATGACGATCTTTGCCCGTGCATCCTTTATCCTGGAATGGAGTGCTTTGGAACCGAAGCCTCCATATACCACGCTATGAACTGCACCGATACGTGCACATGCCAGCATGGCAACAATCTGCTCCGGTACCTGTGGCATATATATACATACCCTGTCACCCTTTTCAACACCCAGTGATTTCAGACCATTGGCAAATTTCATAACCTCACGGTAAAGCTGGCGATATGTTATGATTTCTTCTTCCCCGTCATCGCCTACCCAGATGATCGCAACTTTGTTCCTTCTTCCGTTGAACACATGGCGATCAAGGCAGTTACAGTTGATGTTCATTCTCGCATTGGTGAACCATTTTGCATAGGGGTGTTCCCATTCCATTACCTTGTCCCACTTTTCGAACCATTCGAGTTCCTCTGCAACACTTTCCCAGTGTTTTTCAGGGTCCTTAAGAAATTGATTATAGACTTTTTCATAGTTTTGCATCCAGGAATTTTCCTTTACCGAAGGATCAGGAAGGTAACTTTTGCTGTCTAGCTTAACATCAAAATTCTCTGACATGTTTCTCTATTCCTAATTATTATTCATTATATATTTCACATGACCTGACATAGTCTCAGATCAATTGAACTCAGCTCCGAAACAATAAATTAAATACAGCATGATTAGAATAATGCCGAATGCTATGGTTATTGATGGGGCCAAATAAGGAAGAGATAGTGAAACCAAGGGTTAATAGTTCCCATCCATCATGAATAATTATGAGGGATATATTTATCTCTTGTGGTTATTTGCTAAAAAAAAATTAGGTTGATAAGTTAAAAAGCTAAAACAAATCTAAGAAAACTGGAATAATGCCCTTCTTGAATATCGCAAGTCTGGATCTTGGTCAATAATATCCTACTTCCGTTCTCCCGAATTCAGGGGAAAAACAGTTTTGTTTTTTTTATTTTAAATCTATGATCAAAGATTCCATTCTGCTCTCAGTGAGGTGTTGAGCTATGCTCAACAAGTATGTATGATTATAAAA
>JBNJIC010000087.1:0-9450 GCA_051749005.1 Halobacteriota archaeon
GCCAGTATTTTTGCTGTTTTGTTCGTATCCATCCATTCCCTCATATATTTTGTATTATTAATTATGGGAATTATCAATTATATATATTATCTACAATGTGTGCTATAAGCCACAACAGTATCATTTAATATATATACCTCCTATCTTTTTATATGGTCCGAATATTTGTTGCAGTCGATCTGCCTAAAGAAATTCGTGATGAAGTCAGAGGCATACAATCGCGCTTTTACGGTCTGAAATTGAAAATTGTGGATCCGGAACTTGTACACGTAACCATGAAGTTCATCGGAGATGTAAAAGAGTCTTATGTGCCGGAGATTGCACAAGCATTGGGGAATGTTAGTTGCAAGCCATTTGATGCACTTATCGGTGGTATCGGTGTTTTTCCAAAGCCTAAAGCCCCAAGGGTCCTATGGTTGGGTGCGGAAGGTAAGTTTGAGCTTCTTCACGATGAGGTCGAATCAAGTCTGTCAAAGTTCAGTTTCAAGAAGGACAAAAAGAAGTTCAATGCACATGCTACTCTGGCAAGAATAAAATTCATGCCTGCAGATCAGAAGGATGAATTCCTGGGACTGCTTGATGAGCTGAGCGATGTTGAGCTTGGAAAAATGGTAGTTGACAGGATAAGTTTGAAGAAGAGCACTCTTACTCCGCAGGGTCCTATCTATGAAACTCTTCATGAGATCATTCTGGAATGACCGGCTCCTGCATCTCTAAAAAAATGTCTTCAAAATGTACAGGATTATGACTTTTTGTCACAGCTCCTGCACTCTCCTAAACTCCTTTATCTCTCAATTGTTGTTTCGTATTCTGCAAAGCCTTCCGATCTAAGTATTCTTTTGTCCGATGTGATGATCAGGCATTCGAACCCGTCAATGGATTCGACTAGCTGCAGACCTTCTTCTTCACCCAGGACGAACACAGTGGTTGCAAGTGCATCGGCATCCATGGTAGTTTCTGCAATTACTGTTGCGCTGATCAGTTCATTCACCGGGTAGCCGGTTCTTGGGTCGGAGATGTGTGATACCTTTGCAGTATCATTGAAATAGCGCTCGTAGTTACCGCTTGTAGCAACAGCCATATCTTTCAGTTGCATAACAGTGATGAAATCTCCCTGTTTGTCAGGATTCTGGAGCCCTACTGTCCACATGGTTCCATCCGGTTTTGTACCAACGTATCTTCCATCTCCTCCTGCATCAACAAAACAACTGTTTATTCCTTCTGAGAGTAAGATTTCTACGGCCTGATCAACTGCATATCCTTTTGCTATTCCTCCAAGGGCAATCTTCATGCCAGGTTCCATATATATATTGTCACGTTCGATGTTGATCTTTCTGTAATCAACAACCCCAAGGGTGGTGTCTATCTCTTCCTGTGTAGGCGGCTGGTATGTTCCACCAGGGCTGAACTTGCTTGTCCAGAGGTCAAGGACCGGCATTATCGTGATATCAAATGCACCATTGCTTATCTTTGAGTAATATAGTGAGCTTTCTATAACGTAGATCAGGTCTGATGAAGCATCTTCAAGCTTTGCCTCTCTGTTTAGAATACTTACCTGGCTGTCATTCTTGTAAGTACTCATGATACTATCTACAGATTCAATTCTTTCAAAAGCTTTATCGATAGTCTGCCCCGCGTGCTCCCCGTCAGAATAATAGATAGAGATCGTAACTGTTGTGTCCATAATGCTGCGGATGTCTGTATTAATTATTTCATTATGTATTGAAAAACTGCTCTCCTGCTCTTCATATAATACGCTGAATGAAATGCTAACTATAACGATTAATACTAGCAATAGAACTGTTTTTTTGTTCATGCTTTAGGGATAGATACTCTTAATATTAAGCTTATTTCGAAACCTATAAATATTCGCAATCAATGATTCTGGCAATTAAAATAGTCGATGGATGTTAATTATTATTCATGATAGGATGTGTAAGTATGAGTGATTCTAGTGCAGGAATTGCGTCGGGAGGAAATACGGGAAAAGACAAGTATCTCGCCGTTGCAATTCATCAGATCATAGAGGAATATGGTTGGAAGGGCATCGAAAAGCATTTTGGTGCTGATCATCACATGATCTATGTAAAGTCCGGTTCTCCACTGGACAAGATCGAAGTGAAAGCACATAAGGTTGGAAAACGTCTTGATGTTAATTTTTTGGGTATAACTCCAAAGAAAGGCCTTCTTGACAAGGTCTTTGATTTTAATGTAAGGGAGATACCGAAGACCTTCGACCTTCACAAGTATGTTTCTGATGGTATGAAAGTTCAGGAAGAACAACATCTTACTACTATTATCGGCGTTGTCCTTAAGGAACTGGAGGACGTAGCAAAGGATTAAGAGGGGATCTGATGGCAAGATTAGAAGTAATATTACTGGCAGCAGCCGTTTTCATTTTCGCATTTGCAGGGGTTTTCGCAAGCCTTGGTTACAGTGGCAATGAAGCGATCGCCCACCATTACATGACCGAAGGTAAATGGTCGGATTCAAGTTGTGGAGGATGTCACTTCACAGTCGATGATCACGTGGAAACAAGTGTCCATATTCAGAGGGACATTGGTGAATGGGATCCAATGACAAACTTTGATATTGAGGTAGAAGGCGAAGAAGAATGGATCGAAAATTATGGTGCTTATCATCCTGGTGGTGGAGCACTGGAAGAATATGGCATAGATGTGGATTGTATGATCTGCCATGAGCAGTATGGTATGTATGATTTTGAAGCTCGTGCTATGAAGTTAAGTGAAGGGGACTTTGAGAATGCAAATGATGCAGCAATGGTCGAGGCAAATGCTGTAGTGCAGAAAGATAATATAAGAAAGTTCACCTATTTTTCAAATGCTGTTACTCCGCTTCCATTGTTATTATTGTTCCACGACACTGTTAATGGGGCTCCTACAAAGGAATCCTGTTCTGATAACTGCCACAACACAGATGTTCCTACTACAGCTGTAATGTGGTCTGCACCTGATTATGAAGAGTACGATGTACACGCTGATGTCGACTGCTCTGAATGTCACGAGATCTCACATTCAAGTCTTTTCGTAAGATCAGATATTGAAGAGATCCATGAACTGGAAGCTGAAACTCGCAGCTGCGATGATGCAGAATGCCATCTAGGAATATCACACGGGCCGATTGTTGATGCACACCTTGAGGCCGTGGAATGTGAAACCTGTCACATTCCAGCACTTCCCGGAGGAGAGCTTCCGGCAGGTACAACGCTTGAGTCCTTCGATTGGTCAAATGGCGAACGTCTGGATTCCTACAAGATGGATACGATCATTCCTGTGATCGCATGGTACAATGGAGTAGGTGATGATGAATTGAGGATGCCGGATGAGAGGGGCGATGCAGATGTGAAACTTGCACCTTTCAATATTGTGACCGGTATCTGGTGGGACGAAGGTGTGAACTCTGAAGTCGCAGAGTCTCCAAACACCAGCAATGAGGTCGGAGATCCTATACCCGTAGCGTATGTGGAAGCCGCTGATGCAGACCAGGACGGTACTGTTACAGTAAAGGAAATGAGAAGCTACGATGGAAATGCTGATGGTGTGGCTGATTATCCGAGTGCTGTGCTCAGGAAGGTCGATCTTCACTACAAGCTGAGCCACAACATCGCAGGTTCAGAGGCAGGAATGGCAGATCCTCTGGAATGTGCTGATTGCCATGGTTCAACTGCTACAGCGATCGACTGGGAACTCATTGGTTATGATTCCGATCCAGCGGAGACTGACCCGCCAACAGATTTCACAGGAAGGACGATCGAAGTGACAATACCTGGAGGAAAGCCTCCTGAAGTTGAAAGGGAGCCTGCGTTCTAAGGAGTTGTTATTTGTGACAAATGTCAATATAATGAAAACCATGCCTGAAAAGGTCATCATTCCATTAAAGCAGCATGATGGCACTGCATGTGAACCGCTTGTGAAGAAAGGGGATATGGTCTGTGAAGGCCAAAAGATAGGTGAATGCGGAGCATATGATTCCGCATCTGTCCATTCAAGTGTATCCGGGGAAGTTCTTTCCATAGAGGAAGCACCTCATCCTAACGGAAACAAGGTTAACAGTGTGATTATACGGCCAGCTGAAGAGGTCGAATGTGTTGATCTCAAGCCAAAGGAAGTTTCATCATCAGAACTGGCTGGGCTGATGAAAGAGGCTGGTATCGTTGAGCATTATGGATGTCCGACACACATGGTCCTCAGGCCTGAAGGCAAAAAGATAGATCTCGTCCTGATAAATGCGACTTCATCTGAATGGATTGATGGTCATTACGACACGCCATCACAGTATTCATCGCAGATGCTTGATTCTTTGAAATTACTGATGAGAGCTTCAGGCGCTCCAAAAGGTGCGATCGTGCTGAGGAACGATGACCTTGAATCCATCAATGCCTTTGATGGATTGAACTATGATGGAAAACCTATCACTGTTGCTCCACTGGTTGGCAAGAGGAAGGTCAGCTATTACTTCAAAGATATGGGATCTGAAATGTTGGTTGTATCACAGGAACACATCTATGGTAAGAAGATCCTTGAACTGTTCACCTATAATGTGACAGGAAGAAAGGTTTCTTTTGGTTGTGATCCCACTGATGTCGGTGTTGCAATATGCAGTGTTAAATCAGCAAAAGCACTTTACGATGCAGTAAATGCAGGGAAACCGTATATAGAGACTGTGGTCTCTGTTTCAGGAAAAGTAAAGAATCCACAAAAGATCCTTGTTAAGATTGGAACGTCTTTCAAAGATGTGGTTGAGGCATGTGGTGGCTACCTTGGTGAACCCGGTAAGCTCATTGCAAATGGTTCGATCACAGGTGTGGCACAGTACACTGATGAGGTACCTGTAAGCAAGACAACTACCTCTATATTCGTCCAGTCGGCCGGTGAGGTCGTAAGGGGCGAATCAGTTGATTGTACTCACTGTGCAAGATGTGTTGATGTATGCCCGGTGAACCTCGTTCCAAGCAGGATCGCAGCATTGGCTGATCAGGGACGTTTTGATGAATGTCGTCAGATGCATATTATGAACTGCGTTGAATGTGGCAGATGTGCAGCTGTGTGTCCTTCCAAGATACATGTTCTGCATCTGATAAAATATGCAAAGAATTCTATTGAAAAGGCGTATGAAGACTTTGCTCCAAAAGAATCATCCACTAACCTCAAATTAGGATGTGGATGCGGCGGAGGTGAATAAAAATGACATTTACGATTTCAGCCCCTCCTCACAGGAAAGAGGCTATTAGTTTTAAAAAGATCATGTGGGCAAAGATAATTGCTCTTTTGCCTGTGTTCCTGTTATCGGTATATCTTTTTGGTATTCCTGCGATAGGATTGGTCCTTGCGAGCATCCTTGCAGCAGTAGTGACTGAGTTTACGATACAGAAAGCATTTGGCCAGAAGATCACTATTGGGGACGGGAATGCTATTCTTATCGGTTTGATGGTGGCGATGGTGATTCCGCCGGAAGCTCCTTTATGGATTCCGATGATCGGTTCTGTATTCGCGATTGGAATAGGCAAGCACGCATTTGGTGGTATAGGATCATATGTATTCAACCCTGTACTCGCTGCCTGGGTATTCCTGAGCCTTGCATGGTGGACAATAATGAGTCCTTATTCCTACCCTCAGACAACTGCTTTATCTGACCTGATAGTGGAAACAGGCGCAGGCCACATTGCAGGTGTTTCTCCGCTTGCATTATTGATCCCTGGCTGTATACTTATATTACTTCGTTATATAGAATGGAGAGTTCCGGTCTCATTCTTTGTTACAACAATATTGCTCTCAGTACTTGTTGGCGACAGCCTGTCATACGTTGTTCTTGGTGTTGTCCTGTTCGGTATATTCTTCCTTGCAACGGACACGGCCAGTTCACCTGTGACAAAGAGCGGTCGTGTGATCTACGGAATAGTTTGTGGTATACTTGTCGTTATATATGGTCACTTTGCAAACTATGTTGATGCGATCTTCTATGGTCTTTTCCTTGCAAATTGTGTATCATCAATGATCGATAACAATACACTTCCCGGATCATATGGCACAGAGACTTACCTGCAGCGTAAGTACAGACTTATCCTTTCAAAAGTTCCTTTTAAGGACCGCCTGGAGGTGCTATTAAATGACTGAGTCTAACAAGGACGTAGTGGTTATAATAGGCAAGCTTGTGTTAATAGCTGTCGTTGCTTCAGCGCTCCTGGCCGGAACATATGTGCCTACAAGTGAACAGTTAAAGAAGAACTATGAAGAGGCAAGGACTGCAACACTTGCTGAACTGATGCCTCAGGCAGCTGAATTTGAAGCAGTGTATGGTGATCAGGTGATTAATGATGACGGCGACAGAGAAATTCTGTACTACCGTGCAAAGGACAGTTCCGGAAACATTGTCGGGTATGCTTTCTTCAGGCAGCAACCTGGTGCACAGGGAATGCTGGAAGTTGCCGGTGGTGTTGATGCTTCATTCGATGAGGTTACCGGGATGAGTATAATGTCTCATGTTGAAACTCCTGGTCTGGGATCCAAGATCACTGAGCCTGCTTTCAGAGATCAGTTCAAGAATTTAAAAGTATCAGATCTGAGTTTGTCAAAATCTGGTGGTGAAATTGATTCAATTACTGGTGCCACTATATCATCTCAGGCAGTGGTGGATGCCTTGAATGCCCAGATCGAAGTTATAGAGGGAGCAGAGGCTTAAAAGGTGATATTATGAATGCTTTAAATGAATTTATTCGTGGAATTACAAAAGACAATCCTGTATTCGCTTTAGTATTGGGTCTTTGTCCTACTCTGGCAGTAACCACTTCCATTGATAATGCTATTGGTATGTCAGCCGGAACGGCTTTTGTACTTATCTGTTCCAACCTTCTGATCTCTGGTCTGAGGAAGCAGATACCTGCTTCTGTGAGATTGCCAATATTCATTTTGATAATAGCAACTTTCGTTTCGATCGTAGAGATGGTCATGAAGGCTTATTTCCCACCGATGTATGCGGCTTTGGGTGTTTTCATACCTCTGATTGTGGTCAACTGTATCATCATCGGACGTGCCGAAGCATATGCCAATAAGAACAACATGTTCTATTCATTGATCGATGCGTTGGGTATATCAGCCGGTTTCCTTCTTGTCCTTGTGCTCATTGGAGGTATCAGGGAACTTCTGGGAACAGGCCAGATCGTAATATTTGGTATGGAAGTACTTAACCTCCCGATCAATCCGATCACTTACATGATCCTTTCACCAGGGGCTTTCCTCACAATAGGTATCCTTATGGCAATAGTCAATTATAGAAGAGCAAGGAAGCTCGCAAGAGGTGGATAATATGGCAACTGATGTAAGTTTATTCCAGATATTCATGGATGGTGTGTTCATAAAGAACTTCCTGATCATCCAGTTCCTTGGTCTCTGTTCATTCGTGGGTGTTACCAAGGATACAAAGAGTGCTGCAGGAATGTCTGGCGCCGTTATCTTCGTAATGACTATGGCGGCAACGGTGTCCTATCTTATCTACTCTTTCGTATTGGTCCCCTTGAAGCTTGAATTCCTTAGTCTGATCAGTTTTATAGTTGTGATCGCGGCTCTTGTTCAGCTTGTGGAATTCGTTGTAAGGAAGAACATTCCTTCACTGTATCGTTCACTTGGAATCTACCTCCCGCTTATTACAACGAACTGTGCAGTTCTTGGTGTTGTGTTGCTTAATGTTCTGAACGAATACTCCTTCATACAGAGTATTGTGTTCGGAGTTGCAGCAGGTATCGGTTATACTATTGTCATGTTGATGATGTCCGGCATCAGGGAACGTAGTACTCTTGTAAATGTTCCGTCTGCGGTTCGTGGTCTTCCTCAGGCATTCCTTATAGCAACAATGCTTTCAATGGCATTTGTTAATTACTTCGGAGTGATCCCATTATGAGTCTGACAACTTTACTTATCCAGTCAATGGCAACACTTGGAGGTCTTGGCCTTGTGATCGGTATCATGCTGATCGCAGCTTCAAGGCTTTTCAAGGTGGAAACCAACCCTCTTGTTGAAGAGGTCGTAGAGGTTTTACCGGGTGCAAATTGTGGTGCCTGTGGATTTGCAGGATGTGCTGACTTTGCAGAACGTGTCGTTGAAGACAATGCTCCTCTTGATGGTTGTCCTGTTGGTGGTTTTGAGACTGCTAAGGAGATTGGTGGAATTCTCGGACAGGATGTTTCAGAGGCAGAGAAGGAATTCCCATACCTTAGATGTAATGGTGGTATCAACTGCGTTGACAGGTTCGATTATGTTGGTATCGAGGACTGTACTGCCGTTATAATGCTCTCAGATGGTGAGAAGGGATGTAATTACGGATGTATGGGTCGCGGAACATGTGTACGTTCATGTCCGTTCGATGCGATTGAAATAGGGGATGACCGTCTTCCTCATGTGAACAAGAACCTCTGTAAGAGCTGTGGTCTATGTATCGAGGCATGTCCTAATGATGTTCTTGTGTTCGCGAAGGATTCTGAGAAAGTACATGTCCAGTGCAACTCACATGATAAAGGTAAGGCTGTAAAGGCCGTATGTGAAGTTGGATGTATCGGATGTAAGATCTGTGAGAAGAACTGTCCTGAAGATGCTATCAAGGTAACAAAGTTCCTTGCGGAGATCGATCAGGAAAAATGTACAGCATGTGGTATTTGCGTTGAGAAATGTCCACAGAACTGTATTGAGATGAGACAGGTAATGGAGTGATTATATGACATACAAGACTTCCATAGGACTTAATGAGAACATCGTGGGAATACTATGCTATCTGGGATTCTGGATAACGGGCGTTCTATTCCTCTTTATTGAAAAGGAGAACAAGTTCGTGCGCTTCCATGCATTCCAGTCAGCAATGCTGTTCATGATTCTGACAGCTTTTGTTTTTCTGGTTGCCTGGATCCCATATGTGGGCTGGATCCTTGCTGATTTCGGAGGCTTCTTTTCCCTCTTTGTCTGGATCTCCTTCATGTTCATTGCCTGGAGAGGTTCAAAACTTAAGTTCCCAGTGATCGGAAAGATCGCCTACGAACACGCGTACAGATGAGTCTGTAACATTCCGGGTTCATCTTTCAGGATCATGTGGCTGGTTCACATGGATCCTGTGTTATTTTCTTATTTTTCCGTACGTCACGAAAGATTAAAAAGTAAAATCGACCTTATTCTTCCTGCATCGATATTGCAGGTCAGCGGTTATGTCTGGAGGGTTTAAAATAAAAGAAGAGATATGGATCGAGAAATACAGGCCTTTTAAGCTTGAAGATATTGTGGGTCAAAAGGAAACTACAGAAAGGCTGATCTCATATGTAAAGACAGGTAATCTTCCTCATTTATTGTTTTCTGGTCCTCCCGGTGTTGGAAAGACAGCTACTGCTGTGTCTATCGCACGTGAACTGTTCGGGGATGACTGGAGGGAGAATTTCACTGAACTCAATGCCTC
>JBNJIC010000088.1:0-9242 GCA_051749005.1 Halobacteriota archaeon
CCCGAGGGATACACTGAACGATCCTGTGAAACTCCCGGAACGTTATCAAAAAATATCATCAGATGGTGCCTGTGTACCACCCGATCACCACAGGCGTAATGAACGTCTCGATAGCTGCTGCGATCAGGAGCATTGGCATTATGAAACGGAAGAAGATACCGATACCCTGCCTGAACTCACCTTTTATGTCAACATACCTTCCTGCCATTGAGTTGATCACATTGAGTCCCATCCGCACACCCATGGCTGCAGATATCAGTATCATCGGCAGCTCAATAATGCCGTGAGGAAGGATGCCCAGGAAAATGTAGGTAAAACCGTTCTCCTGAGATTGAAGATATGTCACAACCCCAAGGATGTAGCCATTGGACAGGACGAACAGTAGCGGAATAATGCCGAAACCTAGTCCCAGGGCAAAGGCCAGCAGGCTCTTGATAGCATTGTTGAAGAAGATGAACAGCATGATCTCCAGGGGTGTCATGTTCATGATAAGCTCAACAAGATCATCCAGGCCTTCAAGGGTAACATCAGATGATGCCGGATTGTACGCAGTGTAGAGATATCCTGCAATACCGGACAAGATGAACAACAGGACAACTATTGTGATCTCAGGGACAAGGCCTGAAATGTAGGCACGGAATTTGCATATTTCCTTTTCACATACCATTTTGTTTTCCTTTTTAAAGGCGGAGACCTTAATAGTATCAGTTACAATCTCATCTGATCCATTGTCCCGATCTTCCAACAGAAGGTCGTCCACATCATTATTAGTGGACATATCAGTATCTCGTTCTTTAGCATCGTCCATTACTATCAGATCCCGAGAGCCATGCGGATCGTGTTCCTGCATGCAGGGGACAGACCCAGTACGATAATGACCATCTTCACGAATGTCCTCAGGTTGCGTGACTCCTCATCCGCAATGAACTGGGTGTCCAGCAGATATATCACAGGCAGGAATATGGCCATTTTCAGAGGATACATTACAAGGGCCGTGCCTGTCAGCTCGATGAGATAGGCAGGAACCACATGTTTCTCATAATATCCAAGGGTGTCAACCCCGATAAAGGTTGAGGAGGCATCCAGCAGGTGTGCCCAGATAATGGTCATATTGAGGCGGTCATTAACATAAGTCCACCCCGCCTTCTCCAGCATGAAATAGACAGCTCCGGCAAAGAGTGTTCCTGAAGAGACTATTGCAATGAGGGTGAATGGACGTACTATATCCTCCACTGCAAGGAGGACTATGATGTTCAGTGCGAACCAGCCGAGTCCAAGTAATGCAAAGGACCTGTGCCAGTCAGTGACCTTTCCTGATGAGTAGAGCCATCTTGAGAATAGAAGACATATAACGGTAGCAATGAACACAACGAAATAGATGTTCGGGGTTATGAAAAGATAGCTCAGGGGGCGCTCAAAGATGCCGGCATCCTCCATGACCCTCAGGGAAGAACCTGCCAGAATAAAGGGTATGATGGAGAAAACAAATCGCTCATCAACCTTAACTTTCCACCTGTCAAGCAGTTTTGCCACTGCAAAGACACATAATCCCAGTATCAGTGCCCACGTAAGAGTATTCACGGGATTATATCCACTATCCTGAAAAATAGGGTCAAGATAGTACTCATTAATAAATTGCATAATTTTATCTACAAACGGACACATTGATGATCACTTGAAACAGCTATAGGAACAACCTAATAACACTAATACTTATTAATATATGTTATCGAGGATAACAGAAGATCATACCAATACCATTCATTATTACAGGGAATATGGACGTGACGCAGGATATGAACGCACAGAAGAAATGGATGCAACTCCCAAGAGATGTCGTGGTCGGACATGGGGTCATCGACGACGTAAAGAATGTCTGCGCAGACCTGAAACTTGTTGACAACGCATTGATAGTCACAGGAAAAAGCACAAGGAAGATAGCAGGCGATATTGTGTACGATTCACTGACCGACATCGGGCAGAGAGTTGAGATGATCGTATCAGAAGCTGCATCAATGAAAGAGGTCGACAGGGTAAGAAAGCAGGCCCTGGAATCAGGTGTGGAATACCTCCTGGGAGTTGGCAGCGGCAAGTCCATAGATGTTGCAAAACTTGCAGCGACCGAGATCGAGGTCCCTTTCATCAGTGTACCAACAGCCGCATCACATGACGGGATCGTCTCATCCAGAGCATCCATAAAGAACGGGACAAAAACAGCATCAATACAGGCAAATGCACCCATGGCCGTTGTGGCTGATACCGACATTATTGCACAAGCCCCGTACCGCCTGCTGGCATCCGGATGCGGAGATATAATTTCCAACTGCACAGCGGTGCTTGACTGGCAGCTTGCAAGCCGCCTCCAGAACGTGCCTTTCAGCGAATATGCTGCAGCACTGTCCAGTATGACGGCACAGATACTCATTGATTCTGCAGATACCATCAAACCGGAGCTGGAAAGTTCTGTACGAATGGTGGTCAAGGCCCTGGTCTCAAGCGGTGTCGCAATGAGCATTGCAGGCTCCTCAAGACCAGCCTCAGGTTCCGAGCACATGTTCAGCCATGCTCTTGACAAGGTATCACCTGTACCAGCGCTTCACGGAGAACAATGTGGTGTTGGAACGATCATGATGATGTACCTCCATGGAGGGAACTGGAAGAAGATACGGGATGCACTTCAGGCGATCGATGCCCCGGTGAACGCAGAGGAACTGGGAATTGAAGATAAGTATATATTAGAAGCACTTGTACTCTCACATACCATCCGTCCGGAAAGATATACGATACTTGGCACAGGCCTGACGCCTGATGCTGCCGAGATAGTTGCAAGGAAGACAAAGGTAATATCCTGAAAAGCTATTAAGGCCAGAATGCAAAGGAACGAACGACGGAACAAAGAGGCATATTGGCTATATCAGACCAATAATGAAAGATCAGCTGTGACAGATCAACTGACCCAAATATCTACTATGAGATCATATCTCAAACTGATTTAAAGATCATTACAAACATTATTATAATCTCATAATAACACAAGGTGATTAAAATGGAGGACATGGATACCGCAATAACACTCATTGGAACCAAACTTGCAAAGGAAGGTCAGGAGTTCTTTTTCGAAGGTGAGACACCTGAATGCGAGCACTGCAAGTTGAAGAACACCTGCATGGGCCTTGAAAAAGGAAGGAAGTACAGGATAGTCAAAGTAAGGAACCAGACAGTCCACGAGTGCTTTGTCCACGATACCGGAGCAATGGTTGTGGACGTGATCAAAGCACCTATCATTGCAGCCATCGACCCCAAAAAAGCGATAAAGGGAGCAACTATACGTTACCAGGCACCAAATTGTGATGCGCAACTGGATACCGAAACATACGACCTGTGCTATCCAAAGGGCCTGCGCAACGGGGACAAATGCACCATCAATGAAGTGATGGAAAGCGTGGAGATAGACTCCGACCCATCGGAATCCCTGAAAAAAGTTGAACTTCTGCTCTGAAACGGTTCGAATGTCTTTTATATGAATACTGGAAACATGTCCTACATAAAGTCTAAGTGACGATAAAAAGAGGTATCAAGATGCCAGAAGCTCACGAAAAGATAGATCATGAATTTTATACAACGGCTCGCTGGAACAACTGGCTTGGGCAGGTGAAAGAAAGCGGGTTTGAATTCAAAGAAGAAGAAAACACCGAGAAAGAAGGTGCAGTCTTTGTGAACATGACAGATGACGTCATACTGGCATGTCTTAAAGTAATTGCAAAATATGAAAGCAATGCACTTTCTGCAGAAGATGCCATGGCAATACTTAATGATATCAGGGAGATCGCACTGGCAGAGGTCGAACCAATATCCGAAGATATTGACCTCATGATCGAATCCCTCCAGACATCCCTCATCGGCAGCTTTGCTGCATGTGAATGCTACATTGCAGAAGGTTTCGACAAAAAAGCAAAGATCGATGACCTCATCGGTGCAGCAGTGGAAGCTGAAGAAGCTGAGGACATTGACTCCGCGATCGGCTACGTTGCCCAGATAGGGGCACTGGTGCTTGATGGAAAATCACTTCCAGAATCAATGGAAGAACTCCCATACGGACTTGTTGCAGAATGGCTGGATGGAATCGATTCCATCGAAGCTGCAATGATCGGCGCTGACAGTTACAAAGAGGATGACGGCGATTACGACGTCGTCTGATCTTTTTTTATATTCCCATCTTTACTTTTTATATTCATCTCAACGTTCTTTTCTCTTTTTGTCTATTGGTAACCAGTATTTACCATTGTAACATATTTATTGGAAATGAACTAAATAGAAATTAATTAGTTAATTAATTAGAAACATGTTCATTGAAAATACATTCATTCAATATTCCCTATAGTAAATTTCTAAATTACTAAACTACACCATTTGAATAAATTATTTTGAATTATTTTTCTTTATGAATTTCATTTATCTTTTTTGTAACTTATAATAAAACAGATAAAATCCGAATTGTTTTTATGTAATTACATTATCTAGGAGGTAACACAAATGGTGTATAAACGTAAGAACATCATAAACAATCGAGTTCAAACATAAGAGGTAATGAAAATGAGCGAAAAGATCGGAATTCTGGCTATTGGACATGGAAGCAGACTGCCTTACAACAAGGAAGTTGTTACAGAGATCGCAGACACTATTGCAAAGAAGCACCCTGAATACATCGTGAAGGTCGGTTTCATGGAGAACTGCGGTCCGTCCGTAGATGAGGGACTTTTATCCTTCGAAGGTACAGGCGTCACAAAGATCGCAGCAGTACCTGTATTCCTTGCATCAGGCGTACACATCACAGAGGATATTCCAGAGATCCTCAAGCTCGACCCTGAAACCAACGAAGGCAAGTTCACAGTTGATGGCCAGGAAATTCCTGTCGTCTACGGCAAGCCATTGGGTCACCACGAGCTTCTTGCAGAACTTGTGTTCGAAAGAGCATCAGAAGTACTGTAAACAAAAACTCACAGAATATGACTGCAGGTCAGAGGGATGCTGTCGTGCTCGACCTGACGCACGCCGGCATACCTATCGCTAAGGAGATGGTGCGCCTTGGATACAATGTTCGTGCTATTGATGTCTATGATACACTGGACAATGCGACGATCTCCAACCTGCAGCAGATATTCCCTGTTTTTTCTTCAAGTGAAGATTTTGAGCTTAAGACTACAGAAACAGTAGTCACACCTGTTCACCTTAACCCTGAATACCATGTACTGAAAAGTGCAAGAGAAAAAGGGAACAATATCATAAGCCACCACACGATGGTGGGAAAACTTATTCTGGAAACCGGCAGGCTTTCAGGTTCAAAGATCATCGAACTGACCGGTACAAGGGCCAAGACCAGTACTGCCTCCATCCTTGCAGACATCCTCTCAAGAAGCATGGATGTTGTACTACACACATCCAGAGGACTGGAACACTGGAAAAATGGAATAGCGACAATCATCCACAGGGGTTTAAGCATAGCTCCCGGCAGCATTCTTTCTGCTATCGCAAGAACAGAAGAGGCGAACATCACACCTGAAGTGTTCATCCTTGAGACATCCATCGGAGGAACAGGATGTGCTGACATTGGCGTCATAACATCCCTTGAGCAGGACTACGGGATAGCAAACAATACCAGTCTCGCAAGCGATTCAAAATTGCAGATGCTGGACAATGCAAAGAAAGGAAGCCTTGCGATCATCAAGTCCGACGCCGGGAAAGCACTGCAAAGGGCGGCAGAGATAGAACTTGAAATGATAACGTTCAGTGATAATGACGACAAAACCGCAGACTTCCGCCTTAAGATGAAAGGGAACAGCGTTGCCATCTCCTCAAAAAACAGGACAATAGAAGCTGCAATGGATGAAGGGTTCGATCTTTCCGCTTACAGGACAGCTATCTCAGCGGCAGCAGCTATCTCGATATCCTTGGGAATTGAAGAGGATCAGATCGTTGATACTTTAAATCATTTCAGGGGCCTCACAGGTAGAATGTTAAAAGATGAGCTCGAAGGCAGGATACTAATTGACAACTCCAATTCCGGCATGGATATCCGTTCTGTGAAAAAGGCACTTGATTATGCTTCAGGCATCTTGTCGGATACTAATTACGGATCTGATGGAAAAGACATAGTAATGGTCCTGGGAGAGGAAGCTGAACAGGTATGTGAAGGCCTCCCGCCTGAGGACGTCTCTGAATTCTTAATGAAATATGGAAATTCTCTGGACAGAGTTGTATTGGTAGGGACCCGTATGCGTGATATAAAATATAATGACGCATATTATGAGGGAACTTTTGAGGAAGGACTATCTTCAGCTTTACAATATACCAATATTGGCGATATAATTATATTATGTGTTAAGTGTTTCAGATAAAACTGATCAATGAAAAATGAGGACCTTTCATGGACAACAAGAATATTTCGATCATACACCCACGACCAAGCTCCATCGTGGCCGCATTGTATACTTTAAGGGACCTGAACGTTGATGTTGCAATACTTCACGGCCCACCAGGATGCTCTTTCAAGCACGCAAGACTGCTGGAAGAGGACGGGATACACGTCGTGACAACAGCCCTTGATGAAAGTGGTTTCGTTTTCGGAGGACATCGTGAGCTTGTCAGCGTCCTCCATAAGGTTAACGACATGTTCCACCCAAAGCTCATCGGAGTTGTAGGGACCTGCGCAAGCATGATAATAGGCGAAGAGATGCATGAGCCTGTGATGGAAGCAAATCTGGATGTACCGGTCATTGAAGTAGAGGTCCATGCAGGATACAGAAACAACACTAAAGGTGTGCTCTTTGCACTGGAATCCGCCCTTGATGCAGGCATCATAGACAGGGAAGAGTTCAGCAGACAGCAACACCTTCTGGAGGAGGCAACCAATGTTGAGCTGCGCCACGGTGCTGCAAGTAAGGAATACCTTGCACCATCCCGTGGTGATGTGAAGTACAAGGTGGCACAGAGGATCATTGAGCTTCTAAAGGAAGGCAAGCGCGGTATTACCATAATGAACGCCAAGAAAGAGACAGGCTACATGTTCGCAGACATCACAGTCGCTGTGAACGAGATCGCCGAAAAGCTTGGAAAGGCTGACAATATCATCAATATGTCCAACACTGACACTGGGCTTGGACTTCCAAGGGTGCGCCACCATGCAGAGTGCATAATGAACGACTTTGAGGAAAAAGGAATTCCGATCCATGATATCGTTGGAGGACTGGACGAATATCCTGTATCAGGGGCCACCATCGATAAGCTGATCGAGGAAAAGTACAGCGACTATGACTTTGCAGTTATCACCGGAGTTCCACATGCCATTCCAATGGCCCACCTTTCAGGCATGGAGATTATCTCCGTGACCAACGGACCAAGGCAGGTATATCCTCTCAAGGAACTGGGACATGAGCATGTACTGGTGGAGATCGACCTGCATCCAAAGACACTTGGTGTCAACCACATCGTCGAGTCCGAGTTCGGAGCCACATTAAGGGAAGTTGCAAAGGAATCGATTTGAACGGAGCATTCAGAGATGACAATACAGAAAAGAATAGCCATCTATGGAAAGGGCGGTATCGGTAAATCAAGCACCGCGTCCAACGTTGCAGCTGCCTGTGCAGACGAGGGATACAAAGTAATGATCATCGGCTGTGACCCGAAGAGCGATTCATCCATCACCTTACTTGGAGGCAGGCGCATCCCGACGATACTTGACCTCCTGCGTGACGGCGTCGAGGTTAAAGAAGAAGACGTTATCCACGAAGGCTACAAAGGCGTAAAATGCGTAGAGGTCGGCGGACCGGAGCCTGGTATCGGATGTGCGGGACGCGGCATCATCGTTGCCATCCAGACGCTCAAAAAGATCTCAAAGTCACTCAATGAAATGGACCTTATCATCTATGACGTACCCGGAGATATCGTATGCGGCGGTTTTGTCGCACCTATACGCAAGGGACTTGTGAAGGAAGCATATGTCCTGACTTCAGGTGAATACATGCCCCTCTATGCAGCGAACAACATCTGCAGAGGACTGGCAAAGATCAACACACCCCTCAGCGGTATCATCTGCAACTCCCGCAGCGTAAGCCGTGAAGAAGAGATCGTCACAAAGTTCGCAACGGAGATAGGAAGCGAGCTCATGGCATTCATCCCGAAGGAGCAGATCGTGCAGGATTGCGAGAGGGATGGGTTCTCTGTTATGGAAAAAGCACAGGACTCAAACGTAGCACAGGTCTATCGCAAACTCGCAAGGTCGATCATGGAAAGGGACAGCTCTGTAATGCCAAAAGCCCTTGATGATGAACGCCTGAGAGAACTTACAAGATAAAAAGAGAACATCTCATGCCAGAAGATACAGCAGACAGAAATATGGACATGCCAAGAATTCTCCTGGCAGCCGACAGGTCATCATCGGGCAAGACCACCATTACAGCAGGACTGCTTGCAGCCCTTACTTCAAAAGGATACAGTGTGCAGCCTTTCAAGGTCGCACTTGACTACATTGATCCCAGCTATCATTCTGATATCACCGGAAGACGTGCACGCAACCTTGACGGCTACCTCATGGAAGAGGAAGGTGTGCTGGATGTTTTCACACATGCATGTGAGGTCGACGGGAAAGCAGATATTGCTGTTATCGAAGGCGTGAGAGGACTTTTTGAGGGACTGGAAAGCCTTGGAGAGACAGGAAGCACTGCCCAGATAGCCAAGATGCTCAAATGCCCCGTGATACTGATCATTAATGCGCGCAGTATCACACGTTCTGCCGCCGCCCTTGTGAACGGCTACAAGAACTTCGATCCTGATGTCAATATCGTCGGAGTTATACTGAACAATATCGGTGGCATGAGACATGCCAGCAAAGCAAAGGAAGCTGTGGAGCACTTCACAGACATCCCTGTGCTGGGAATAATCCCAAGGGACAACGCAATGCAGATATCAATGCGCCATCTGGGACTTGTCCCTGCCATCGAAGAGAGGCTCAGGATCAACGATCTTGACGAGCGGATCACTGCTATTAAAGATAGAGTTTCTGAAGGCATCGAAATCGATAAGTTGCTGGAGCTTGCAGAAGAGGCTGAACCTGTCGAAAGGCCGCAGAGATCTGTTTTCACAGCACGCAGCCTTAAGGGAGATGCTCCTGTTATCGGTATAGCACTTGATGAAGCATTCAATTTCTACTATCACAATAACCTCGAGCTTCTGGAGCTTGCAGGAGC
>JBNJIC010000089.1:0-9215 GCA_051749005.1 Halobacteriota archaeon
TTAAACAAGTTGTGTATTACGGAAGGAGAAGAGGTCTGGATGGTCTTTATTGACGTCCATGTTCTGAACGACAGCGGAAATCTGCTGGATGCAGCATCGCTTGGTGCAATCTCTGCTCTCATGACAGCAACAGTCCCGGCAGAACGTGAAGGCCGTGGAGAGGATATGAAGCTGCCTATTCGTGAGATGCCTGTATCACTTACCTTTGTTAAGGTCGGAGGTGAGTATTTCATCGATGCAAGTAACAACGAAGAATCGATATGTGATACAAAGGTCACTATCGTTTCAAATCAGGATGGTTCGATCTGTGCTATGCAGAAGAGCGGTTCAGGTTTGCTTTCAGAAGAGAAGTTCCTGAAATCTGTTGAAAAATCATGTGAGATTGGCGCTAAGATAAGGGAGGAATTCCTTCTTAATATCTGAATTGATCGATGCTCATCGTAGTGATTCATAACGATTATAGCGATCATTATAAGCCCGATTATTAAGGAATCCATATCAAGGAGACGATTATAATGGCAAAAAAATATTCAAGGAAAGGACGTGTGTCCCGATCTGCAGGAAGATTCGGCACACGATATGGAAGAAGAGACCGTAAGCTGGTTGCGGATCTTGAAGAAAAGATGCACATGCCACACAAGTGTGCAAATTGTGCACGCCTGACTGTTAAGAGAGTTGGGACCGGCATCTGGAAATGTAAAAAATGTGGATATACCTTTGCTGGTGGCACATACCTTCCAACTACTACAGTAGGTAGTACTGTGATGAGGTCTGTTAAGAAAGCCACTGAACAGGTTGAGTAATCATATGGACTATAAATGTACTCGATGCAAGCGCCCGGTCGAGATCGACTATGAATATACAGGTATCCGCTGTCCGTACTGCGGACACAGGATACTTGTAAAAGAAAGGCCTCAGGCATCGATCAAAACAGTAAAAGTAGAGTAAGAAGTCATGTTAATAACTTCTTCTCGCAAACCTTCTGTCAATACTCGCACTTTGTGCAAGTATTTGGCATCCTTTTTTAATTGTAAATATATGACCCGCGGAAAAATGGGTCTTGCTGAAGTTATGTTATATTCCGATGATTCTTACGTTGTGGTCGTCGGTGATTTCCATGGCAGTCCCGGCAGCCTCATCTTCTATGATGAGGATGGGGGAGAGCTTTTGTCCATTCGTCTGAGCATGTTCTATCCTGAGGATTATAAGTTCACAAATCTAAAGTCCTTTGAACCTGTAATTACGGGTCATTCGGAAGCCGGAGATCTCCTTACAGATTACTTTGATATCTATCAGGGGGAATGTGACGGGAAAGGCAAATGTATTAAAGTGGAAGGGGATCACATACAGTTCCTCTATTCCGGGAAGTTGCTTTTCAGGTTTAATATAAAGAGCTACAGGACAAAAGGGGGATAACAATTGAACCTGTCTTCTGAATCGATCATACTTATGGATGATCCTGGTGCTGTTTACAGGTCTATCCTGCCTGAACTGGAAAGCACTGTTACTGACAGGTCTTCTGTGGATCTGGAGGTAAGGGGATCTTCTCTTGTGATGAGAGTAAATTCTGAGGACATTATCTCCATGCGTTCCACACTAAATACCTGGCTTCGTCTTATACAGATCGCACACGACGTTTGTGAAGTCGGCAGGAGTGCCTGCAAGAGTTTATAAGATTCCCTGCTTTCTGTTTTTATCTTCTTATTGATAGAAACATTAAAATCATTTCAGGTTTATTCTGTGGTCAGGTGAAACCAAAATGAGTTCAGAAATACCCCCACAAGTACAGAACCAGCTTGCACAATTGCAACAGGTTCAGCAGCAGGCACAGTCTCTTGCAATGCAGAAGAACCAGATGGCTTCCATGCAGAAAGAGATCGAGATGGCACTTGAGGAGCTTGAAAAGCTTTCAGATGATGCTGTTGTTTACAGGGCTGTAGGAGACCTTCAGATCCAGTCTGACAAGGAAGAGACCGTGGCAAAATTGAAAGAGAGGCTTGAGACGCTTTTGTTGAGGCTTCAGTCAATATCCCGTCAGGAAGAGCGCGTATCAAAGCGTTTTACCCAGCTTCAGGAACAACTTCAGCAGTCAATGGGTACACAGGGACAGTAATCCTTGTAAACCCGCCTATTATCTTTTTATGTGAACTTTTTTATGTAAAAAGATGAGAGGTAGCAATGCAGGTTGATGAAGTTGGCTTTTACAATCTACTTCTGGATTATCACAACATCTTATATCTATGCCACCGTAATGCAGATCCCGATGCCATAAGCAGTGCATTTGCACTCTCTGAGGCAATAGGGGGGGCCGTAGGACTGGTTGATGGATGTAACAGGGTTGCTTCCCTTCTTGTAGATAAACTGGAGATCGATGTAGTAGAAAGCCCGGATCCGAAAGATTATGATCTGGTAGTAGTAGTAGATACATCTACCAGCGCACAGCTTAATGATATGAAACTTTCTAATTATTGCGTGATAGATCATCATGCAACAACTGCACTTACGGAAAATGCTTCTTTTTACCTTCACCGCAATGCAACTTCGGTGGCAGAGATCGTTTATGATGTCCTGAACTGTATGGGTGCTCCCGTCATGCACAGGATGGCACTTGGTCTAATGGCAGGGATAGTTACAGATACCGGTCATTTCAAGCATGCCACAAGCAAGACCTTCAAGACCTTTGGAGAGATCATCGAGTCAAGCGGTGTGGAGTATGCAGAAGTACTTGACCTGATGGCATCCACTCCGCAGGATGTCTCGATGAGGATCGCAATGCTCAAGTCTGCTTCACGCGCAACAATAGAGCGTGTGGGCAACTGGCTGGTTGTGACCTCAAATGTAAGTTCCTTCGGGGGCTCCGCATCGTCCATGCTGATCAATATTGGCGGGGATGTAGCGTTCGTCGGAACTGCCCGGGGAGATAGCATAAGGGTAAGTGGCCGCGCAAAACGTGATGCTGTGAATGCAGGCGTTAACCTTGGTAAGATCATGGAAGAGATTAGTGTTCACTATGAAGGTACAGGTGGTGGTCATGCAGGTGCTGCAGGCATTGATGTTATTGCCGATATTGATACTATCCTCTTTGAATGCGTCGAGTCTGTAAAAGAAATATTGCAGGGGAAGGAAAACCCGTTGAGCTTATAAATGGTTATTACAAACCATCATCGATATTAATCAACAATAGTGTGATACTATGATAGAATACTGGAATCCACAGATCGAGAGAATGCCTGTCGACGAGTTAAAAAAGGTTCAGGAGCAGAAATTATGTCAGCTCGTGAAATATGTTTATGAGCATTCTCCTTTTTATAGGAAGAGGTTCGATGAAGCAGGTGTAAAGCCTGAGGACATAAAAACACTGGACGATGTTACAAAGCTTCCGTTCACATTCAAACAAGACCTTAGGGACACCTACCCTACAGGTATGTTCTGTGTTCCGAACAACAAGCTTGTACGATTCCACGTTTCATCAGGAACTACCGGTAAGCCTACAGTCGTCGGCTATACTGACAATGACATCAAAGCATGGTCAACTTCCCTTGCACGTGCACTAACGTCCATAGGTGTCGGAAGGGACGATGTCATGCAGATAGGATATGGCTACGGCCTTTTCACAGGTGGTCTTGGTATGCACTATGGTGCTGAGGAAGCAGGCTGTACCGTTCTTCCGACAAGCTCCGGTAATACTGACAGGCAGATAGAGCTCATGCAGGACCTTGGTTCCACTGTGATCGCATGTACTCCTTCCTATCTTCTGTTCATGATCGAGGCGTCAAGGGAGGCAGGTGTTAGTTTCCAGAATGACACGAAGCTTCGTGTCGGTGTACTTGGTGCTGAGCCATGGTCTGAGGAGATGCGTAAGAGGATCGAGGATTCCACAGGTATAAAGGCATACGATATTTTCGGAACATCCGAACTTAGTGGTCCTCTTTTTACAGAATGCCAGTATCAGAAAGGTATCCATATATGGGCAGACCAGTTCCTTGTGGAGGTCATTGACCCTGAGACCGGTGAGCCTGTTCCGGACGGCGAACGTGGAGAGCTTGTGATCACAACTCTCGTAAAGGAAGCGTTGCCGCTTATCAGGTACAGGATCGGTGACATAACCGTACTTAACTGGGAAGAATGTGAATGTGGACGTACACACCCTCGTATAATGCGTGTGCTCGGACGTGCTGATGACATGCTTATCGTTCGTGGAATCAATGTTTTCCCCGGACAGGTCGAATCAGTTCTTATGAAGATCCCTGAGGTAGGTGAGCATTTCATGATCATTGTTGACAGGATCAACGAGCTTGATGTCATGAAGGTGCAGATCGAAATGAACGAGGCTGCTTTCAGTGACAAGATCAATGATCTCATGGACCTTGAAAAGAAGGTTGCTTCAGCCCTTAAGAGTGTACTGAACATTGCTGTCAAGGTAGAGCTTGTTGAGCACGGTTCGCTGCCACGTTCAATGGGCAAGGCAAAGAAAGTAATCGATAACAGAAAGATATAATACTTTAGAAGGAGTCATTCTAATAGAACTTAAGGGGTTTATATCATGGAAGAGAAAATGATCAAGCAGATCTCATTATTTGCAGAGAACAAGCCGGGAAGGCTTGCAAACATTGCTGACAAGTTCAAGGAAGCCGGCATTAACATTCGTGCATTCACCATTGCAGAAGCCGGGGATTTCGGAATAATCAGGATGGTTGTGGATGAGCCGGATATGGCTCACAAAGTACTCCATGATGCAGGGTTTACCGTATCCGAGACCAATGTCCTTGGGGTGGAGATGGAGGATGTTCCGGGTCAGCTTGCAATGATCGCAGATGTTCTCAGTGACAAGAATATCAATATCGATTATGCGTATGCTTTTGTCACAAAGACAGAGAAGGCTTTCCTTATCGTTCGAGTCAATGATATCAGAGGCGCTGTAAAAGTTCTTGATGGTGCTAACATACGTCTTCTTGATATGAGTGACGTACACAATATCTGATCGGATATAAGCATTGATAGGTGCTTATCCTTTCTTTTTCTTTTTTAACTTTTTATGATTTATATGTGTCAGTAACGTTTTTATACCAGCTTTTCAAATTTCGTGCATGCAAGATAAATCAATTAAGAACTGGGAATCGGTGTTAAAAGGAAAACTTCACGGTGCTCATACTACTGTTATAGGTGAACGCCAGGGTAAAAAGGTCCTTGGTATCATAAGTCAGCACGAAGAGGTCAAGAGCATCATCCCGTCCGTGATCACTGTCAAAGGTAAGAGCTCTCCGGGTGGAAATCTTGCTGCAAAGGTCCTCCGACCTGATGAAAGAGGCAACCTTAGGATGCTACTGTCCCACGGAACCTCATCACAGGAAATAAGGATCGTTACAACCGTTGCCACTCACGAAGAAGGTGAGCGTATAATGGTAGAGCTCAACGCCATGCTTTTTGATATCTAAGTATATATAGGGTGCATATTATGTTCATCGGTGTTGATCACGGGACAAATGCAATGCGTTTTGCCGGGATCGATGAGGATGTTGTAAGAACATTCGAGATGCCACGTTCAGAAGTGGCTATTATGTCGGGAGAGGAGATACTCTTATCTTTCACATCGGGTCTTGGAGTCGATATCTCTGATATTGAACTTGCTGCTGTTACCTATTCCATGGGCGATGGGATAGTTTCCATTGAAGATCTGAAGAAAGTAGAATCCCGTGGTGTTGTAAGCATTGAAGGTGTTGGTAAGAAGACGGGTGCTGGAACCCGTGTTTTTGATGCCATCAGGGATTCGGTCATACCAGCTGTGCTGATACCGGGCATCCATTCGAAAAGCAACACCGACCCTCGAATGAATGTTTTTTCACATTCAACAAGTCCTGAAAAGATCGGGATTGCATACAATGCAAGATGCAAAGGAGTGGAGGATCTCGTGGTCTCCGATATAAGCTCCAATACAGTAACATTAGGTGTTTGCAGAGGAGAGCTTGCCGGTGCCATCGATGCATGTATATTTGCTCCCGGGACCCAGCATGGTCCTTTGGACCTTGAAGCCATCAGGAATGTAGATTCAGGTAAATACAGTGCAAATGAGGCTTTCATGAATGCCGGTGTCCTGAGCCACAGTCCTTATTCAAGTGTTGATGAACTTCTCATTGCACTTGATGAAGGCGAGGAAGAGGCTGTGCTTGCAATGGATCGCATTTCACTTTTTGCAGCCATGGAGATTGCTTCAATACAGGTTCTCATGGAAGATATTGGCTCAAAGGGTAAAGTGTTCCTTGCCGGTTCCATAGGTGAACATGAATTTGTTGTGGAGCGTATATCAAAACATCTGCGTGTAAAGCCGGATGTGCTTGGCAAATGGAGTGCTTCTATTGGATGTGCAGAGATCGCACGTGATATAGCCTGTGGTGCAGAACGCATACTGGGTCTCGATGTCCGCTACAGTATCTGATCTTTTATCTTTTCTCCGGATAAGGTATGTGATTTAAAAAACAGTCCCTATCTTCAATAAAGATCAGGCCTGCGGTCCTTGAATATCGGGATCGCTTTTCTTGTTGATTCCATCATTTCAGGGTCTATGTCCCGGATGATGAAACACTCTTTATCTTCTGCATCATCAAGCACGTTTCCCAGGGGATCAATTATCATAGTTGCCCCGAAGAAAGTGGAATTGGGATCTGAGCCGATCCTGTTGCACGCGATATGGTAAATCTGGTTCTCAATTGCACGTGCGGTTGCAAGTGCTCTCCACTGGTATTCTCTGGGGTTTGGGAACTCGGCAATTGTTACCAGTAGATCAGAACCAGCGATTGAAAGTTTCCTTGCGATCTCCGGGAAACGCATTTCATAGCATATCTCAAGTCCGATTGTGATATCATAGCTTTTCAGGTAGATAGGTTCTATACTATTTCCGGGTGTGAAGTACCCATTTTCTTTTTCAAAAGGATGTGTCTTGTTGTATGTACCCGCAAGTTTTCCGTTCTCGATACAGAAGCTCAGGTTCGTGTAGATCGTGGTTTCTTCCTGTTCAATTTTTTGTATTATGGATCCGATCATTATACAGTTATTTTTTTTTGAGAACTCTTTCAGCAGCTTGATGGTGGGCCAGGGTTGTGATTCTCCTGCATTTTCCAGGTCCTCGTAGCAGAAACCTGTTGAGAATACTTCAGGGAGTACGATGAGGTTTGCACCCTGTGATATCGCTTCTTCTGAAAGCATGAGTGCTTTGCTGATGTTCTCCTGTTTGTTGCACTGGGATATATCCATCTGTATTGCTGTGGCTTTAATATTTTTCACTTGATGTCCTCTTTTTATTTTGGATTGATTCTCTTGTTCTCTGTATATATTTATTTGCTGTAACGTTACATTAATATGTAACTACTTTCTTTTAGAGCCCAAACTAAGCTAAAAAACCTTTATGAGGCTATTATTGTGAGTGATGAACTTTTTGATCTGCAGGTAGGTTATGTCAAATTCAGTAACCCCATAGCCCTTGCACCAATGGCGGGTATTACCAATAGTGAGTTTGCGAACACACATGCAAAGAATGCCGGTCTTGCTGTGATCGGTGGCTATAATCTGGACAGTGAGACGAATGCAGCAGCTTCACGGCTCGTTGAGAAAGGCCGGGATGAGTTCATAACCGAATCTCCGCTTGACTTCCTCAAAAAAGAGGTGGAGGCAGTCAATATCGATGGTGCTGTTGCTTTCAATGTCAGAAGCACTACACTTGAGCCATTGATCAAAGCAGCCGAGATCATAAAGGAAGCAGGCTACATCCTTGAGCTGGATGCACACTGCAGGCAGGAGGATATGACCTGCATAGGTGTAGGAGAGGCACTGATGAAGGATATGCCAAAGCTGGCAGAATGGATCTCTAAGATCAAAGAGACCGGTGTTGTACTTTCTGTTAAAGTAAGGGCAAACGTTGTCGATGATATCGCTCTTGTAAGGGCCGTGGAGAATGCAGGTGCAGACATTCTCCACCTTGATGCCATGAAAGAAGGTGCCAGTGCCGACCTGAGTGCGATACTGCGTGTCCGTGATTCTTCAAGGATCTTCCTGATAGGAAATAATTCCATCCTTGATTTCTATGATGCCAAAGAAATGTTCTCAAGAGGCGCTGACATGGTATCTGTTTCAAGAGGTGCGCTTCAGGATCCGCATCTTATCGATGATCTCGTTGAGGAAGTGACCCTTCTTCAGGAGCAGATTGGCTGGTACAATGCGCCTAAACATGTTTGTCGTGGCGAGGGTGACCTCAGGGGACTTGCATTCTGCTGTCTTCCGGTCAAACCCTGCGCTGTTCACAACAAGGCAGGACAGCTAGGATACAGCCCCAAGGAATTTGCCAATATCAAAATGGAGTTTGCAAAAGGAACACCTCTTGAGTTCGGCGATAGTACCTGCTTTGGTAGCCTCGTATGGTGCTGTAAGATCTCAAAGCCATGCTACTTAAGGGATGGTGTCCTTGACCTTCTCGATCTTTCTGCCGCAGATTATATGAAACTGAAGAAAGACCTTGCAACTTATATACTAGATAATGCTAAAAAACCTGTGAATGAAGTCTGATTACTGCGGGCAGGCGTCTGATGAAAAATGCAGCAGCTACCATTCTGAAGCATCATATATCTCACGCTGTGCCCAGCTTGCAATGGTCCTGGAGGTCTCATCTTCACCCAAACCGGGAAATATAGACCGTCATCATGATTACGATGACACCAGGTACGAACATTTTCTTGCATCGGCTATCAGCGTATCTCCTGTAATTGAGAATGCTGCCTGTGGGTGTGCATCTATTGGTGAGAGCCTTAAAAGTGCTGTTTATCAGAGCAATTGCTGGCAGAGCGGCGGTAATACCCATTTCGGGGCATTCCTTCTGCTTATACCGCTTTCCATGGCTGCAGGGCAGATTCTGTACAATGGTGGGTCATTTGATGTTGATCGGCTTATCAGTCGTGCCCATTATATCGTCCGTTCAGCGGACACTGACGATGCCTTGGACTTTTACGGGTCTTTCAGTTCAGCTGGTGTTCGTGTGAACGATGTGGATGAGTTTGATCTTCAGGATGAGAATTCCCTTGATTCATTGAAGGAAGAAGGTGTGACCTTATATGACCTGATGGAGATATCACAGGATTACGATCAGATCGCCGGTGAGTGGGTGAACGGGTTCAGGCACTGTTCATACTGTGCACAGACAATAACCCGCCTTATGACTGCTTCCGATCGTG
>JBNJIC010000090.1:0-9211 GCA_051749005.1 Halobacteriota archaeon
TGATAAGAGGTCAGCGTCGATTGCCTTTACCTCGTGGTTCTTCAGGATGTCAACAACCTTCTCGTGTGCGACGGTTGCGATTTCCTTGGAACCTGCTGCTTCCCAGTCTCCAAACATATCCCTGTCAAAGAGATCAGGAGCGGATACGAGATGGAGGTTGTTCCTTGTTTCCTTGTGCGCAAGGAAGTTGTTACCGATTCCGATCTTCTGGATGGATGGTACACCAAGTGTCTCATCGTTTACCGGGACACCGCGCATTGCGGACCTTGTCATCTTGATGATATCGTTGTCGATCACAAACTGCTCCAGAGAGAATGTCATACCGAGCTCGAGCATTCCGCCACCATAGATAGTGTTACATCCTGCGAATGCTGGAAGGAGGGTTGTCATTGTCTTCTCGTGACCTGCCTGTCCGTCTGGGACCTTGGCATCTGCCTAGGTACCTGCAACATAGGTTGGGAGGCCATAGAACTGACCCATCTTACCAACTGCAGCACTGATAAGACCGAGTTCTGGTGCACCTACTGGAGCGGTTCCCTTTCTCAGGTCAAAGGTTGTGGTTGAGCTACCGTAGAATACTGCTGCACCTGGCTGGACGAGCTGTGCAAGTATGATACCTGCAAGGATCTCCGCGTTGTGTGTAACGAGTGTACCTGCTCTGAATACCGGGGAGGATCCACCTGACATTGCCATACTGAGGACGTTCACTGGCATATCAAAGCGTGCACCTTTGATGATGACCTGACATGCGTTGGAACTGAGCTCTAGTGGGCTGGTTGGACAGAGAAGCATGGAGAAGATTGGCTTCTTGCGGGCTTCTTCATCGTCGCCACCATAGTATGCGTCTACGATCTGCTTGTAGTACTCGACGTTCTCACCGACAGGGTCGATGTGGTGGAAGTGTTTTGTAGTGTTTACAATAGGAGTGAGGGTCTCGTGGACATCCTGCATACCCTTACCTGCCCAGTCCCTTGCGGAAACGGTAAGAGCCATGTAGCTAAAGTTATCAAGGTAGTCACAGACAACTGCGGTGTCTGCAATGTCCTTATCAACGGAGTCTACTGTTTCGTACTTGCCTGGTGCGATGTAGTTGCACATCTTGACACCGGTACCGAAAGGAATGTAGTGGACCTTACCTTTGTGGACCATATCGACTGTTCTGTTCTTTTCACGACCATAAAGCAGGAACCTTGATGGTGCATCAATAAGTGCCCTGTTAACAAGGTACTCTGGGATCTTTACGACCTGGGTTGCTTCATCAACTTCACAACCAGCTTCCTTGAAAATTGCCCTTGCTTCTGCGTCAGACACCTGAATACCAGGATTCTGGAATACTTCCATTGAAGCGTAGTGGATTGCTCTCATGTCATCTTCGGAGAACATCTCTAACTGGATACCATCAAGAGGGAATCTTGCTGGGTACATACCTTCTACCATTTTCTTTACAACTCCTTTATTTGTTTTTTTAGCAAGGTCTTCATCATTCGACCTGAATGCTGCCGACCATAATTCTGGCATTCAAATACACCCGGAGGGACCTTAAAGGCAGATAGCCCGTCAGGCAAACAGATGTTTTTGGAAATGCCAATTAATTGCATCGATATGAAACACGAATGAAAAGACATTGCAAAATGCACAAAGTGAAAACACTTTAGAGAAGCGTATGCAAATATCTATTATTGTATTTCATATGGCACATTGCAACACCTGTAAAAAACGGCACCACATCCCGGGTACATACCTACAAGAGATCTATACCACCAGAACGAAATCCAGAATTTTCACATTAGTGTTGTAATGTACACATTCGATTTAATTGATAATACCTTGTTTTCAATACGCGTATATATATTTGCTGGTTAAGTTAACAAAAAATATATCAAATACAATGTCCTCAAAAGGATATTTTTTGGATGAAATAGACCCATACTTTTTTTGTTACTCTGACAAATCAAGAATATTTGCCCATCAAATCGAGATGATATCCGCAATACAACATTTCAAAAAAACAATATCATAAGACGTTGGTATAAAATATATGCAAATTAAGGGAAAAATAACACAAGAAAAGTTGCCCCTGAGAATATAGTATACACATGTGCCAATCAACAGAATGAAAAAATAAATTATGTTGCTACTAGCATAAAGCTATTTTTTCAGAAGACCTGTTTCTGAAAGAAGAGATTAATAATTAGACAAAAGACTTAAATAATAAAAGTTGACACCGCCCTGACACATGGGCGGCAGAAAATACACTTGTACCGGAATCAGTCTTATTCCTTAATCGAAATGGTCTTATAATGAATCGCATCCACCGGGCAGATGGAAACACATCTTCTGCAACTTGTACCAAGGCACCTTTCACTATTATAGTTAGCAAAGATCTCACCATCACGTTCAATTATAACGATAGCATCCTCGGGGCACTCCTCTTCACACTTGCGACAAAGAATACATTCCGGTGCATTTTCCTCGATGATGATTCCAAGATCACTTACAATCTTAAGACCTTCTTTACCCACCTCATCGATATCCTTTGCGACCCTCTTCTCAATACCAGGATTCTCATAGGTTTCCGGGAGAGAAGGAAGACTATACATTTCAAGCATCTGGTTGTACATCTCAAGAGGCATACCCTGAGTCCAGTAGGAAAGCTCACATACATAGATGTTAGAGAATGCATCACTTGTAGCCATCATAAGGTGATCTGCCTTGACCTTCTTCGCTATCTCAATAACCTCGTCAAGTTTGGATTCATTCATTACAAGGTCCCTTGCAAGGGCGACCGAAGTGTTACCGAATTGCACAATATTATGTGCAAAATTCGGACATGAACCAAGCTTTCTTGCCTTGTCCGCATTCACATATGCACCGGTAGCACCGGCCATATACATGAACTCAAGGTCCTTATACTCAACACCCGCTGCCAACATAAGGGTCAACTGAGCTGCTCGGATAGCACCAATTGCCTTCCCGGCCTCTTCAATATCCTTTTCATTGATCTCGATCTTATCCCCGAGTATAAGCTTGCCACCGGGAATCTCCGGGATCTTTGTAATAATACCAGATTCAAGTGCCAGTGAAAGTGCAGCAATAACACCCGTTCCGGTCACACCTTTTGCAACGATCTCAGAACGTTCCTTAATCACACCTGTTTTCGGATCGATAAGATGACCCTTCCGCTCGTTCATAAGACCATCGAGGATCGTAGCTCTCCAGCAGTCACCCTCTGGATTCACATCAGAGATGGCACCCGGACTCGCAAGCATCCCACAGCTAATACCCTGCCCTTCGATCGCAGGACCTGCAGCAGCACTTCCTGTTATGATCTTGTCGCCCACTTTGATGGCCATTTCTGCATTTGTACCATAATCAGTTACCATGGAAGGAACATCCTTGTCCATGAAGTCCGTCTTGACCATCATTGCAAGTGCATCTGCCCCTATCTCATGTTTGATAGCAGGAGGTACGATCACAGTACAATTGGGGAGATCGACTATGCCTTCAAAAAGTTCATTTGCAGGAAATACCCTTGCATCACGAGTAACGTTCTCAACACCAAGTTTCTTCTGTTTGTTCTCACCGGCGTATGCAAGATCCCTGATCTCTATGTTCTGGAAGAGGGATAACTGAATAGGATTACCACACACAGCGAGTCTCTGGACAAGTGTGGTATCAACACCAAGTTCCTCGAATATCCTTGCAACTGTATCCATTATGATCTCATGTGCAAGATCACTACCTGTCTGAATAGCAAAATCCAGATGGTCCATAACGTTCCCACCAGGAAGAGGATGTCTCATAGTAATAGCAGTCTTTAAGACCTCCTTAGCTTCCAGATCGATCAATTGAGCACGAAAACCACTTGTTCCCAGATCCAATGCAATACCATACATTTTGATTACCTCTGATTCATAATACTTCATTTAAGCAATAGATAGACATACACACTAAAAAGAATAAGTTACTGATATATAAGGGCTTTGTATAAACCATACAAAACCCCGTAACGTGCGTTAACATTCGCCAACAAGAGAGAGTAACAATTATTAAGGCAGAAGAATAGAAACTAAATGAAGACGATTTTTAAAAAAATGAAGAGAAACCGATTTACTCACATTCACACTCAAGGTCGAAACCAAGAAGGAAGCTGCCAGTACCATGTATGCTCTCCAGACCCATCCTTTCCTTGATATATTCATCAGTAGGAGGAGAAGGAGATGCAAGAGTTGCATTGCAAACATGTGGCATACACTCTATATCATCACATGGCTTAGGTGGCATTACCACCACAAGAGGTTCGGACTTACAATTAAGTGAAGTCAGGACACTTTTGTCATATATCACAATGTTGCCGATCACAAGACATTCACTGTTCTGCTCCATTGATTTGAGCTTATCTGCATCATCAATATCCTCACCGACCACTTCCCCATCATGCATAAGTACAACATTGGGACCACATGGCCACTCATATTCCATTGTGGTCTGGAAAGGTATGATCACATCGCGCTGAAGAACGGTCTTTACACCCTTATTATCACCCCTGCCAAGCCCCATAAGGGTCATCTGGTCAGCTTTTTCTTCAAGTTGTGCTATGATCTTACGGTCTTCCTCATTAAGTACCAGTGTCTTACCAACACCAACTATCTGTTCTAATCCTTCACGTACCGTTTTGATAATCTCATCTTTATCCATGGTAATCCCCATAACGCTTGTCGGTTCAAATTAACATGATCACAGAGGCAATTTGAAGAGATATAATACTGTGATTACCTATTCAACTTTGCTTATATAAGCATATCGAATATATTTCGATAAATAAGCATGAATGAGACCAAAAGGATCAAATGAGAGAAACAGAGAGAGTAAAGTCTGAATGCCGATGAAGTGATCGTATTGGTTTTGCAACTGTATCACAAAACCCTTATATAGAAAGTTAATTATATGTAATACCCAGTCAAAATGAAGACAAGTATTGTTTTTAATTTACATTTATAACTAGCCTTTACAGAGGACCAACATGACAGACATCACAGTCAATTCAAGGATTTGTGGCTTTACCCACAAAATAAGTGGAACCAAGGACGGAAAGAAAGTTAAGATAAAGGTTGAAACGGAATGTCCAAAAGTAAAGAACATTTCCGAACTTGAAGTACCAATGATGGAGCTATTTGGCATCAAAGAGAATGCAGTTATCGCTAAAGCACAGGAAGGAAACTGCTGTGCAACATGTCTGGTACCTTGCGCCATCCTTCACGCTTGCAACATAGAGCTGGGACTTATCTCTGAAACACTTGCAAAGGATGTACGAAACCTTAGCATAGATTTTAAATAACCGCCAAGCAGGAGCCATATATACAAACGTATACTGAAGTTAAAAGAAGGATTATAAGATGGGCCTTATAATCCCTATTTTCGGCTCATAACATGACCCTTTTGAAAGCAAGGACCTGACTGCTGAATCCACTGCTTTATCATTAATATCCCGGGAATTTGCAACTGAAATAAGACGTGAATAATCGACACCTTTTCCTTCATCAAGCTCTTCCAGCAATTCCATAATAACTGAATCCATATTTTTTTCGACATCATCGGAAGGTGCAAGGTCTATGGAAAAAATACACTTTTTAATAACCGACCTCATCTCATCCAGATAATCAGAACCGGTACCATAATTATCAATTGCCAGGCATATTCCTTCGGACAGTTCTGAAGAATATCCTTTTTTTTCAATATATTCACAGCCATCAGGAAAAACTTCACAAGAGGACAGCATCTCAGAAAATGATTCAACCCTATCAAGAGTCAGTTCAGCAGTATCAATTACCCAGCAATTGCGCATGATCTCATCGGCAAGATGAACCTCCTCCGGCCTCAGTGAAATAACAGAAGTATCCTGATCAGGTTTATATACCCGAACTTTCCCCACAACGGAAACAAATGCCGGGGTTTCCACAGAAGAAAGGAAAATTGCTGCTTGTGGCTGATACTGTCCCGCATATATTGTGAAAGCACCTGAAGGATCTACTATACGGGCCTTCCATGTATCTCCATCATTGCCCACATTGTCAACCTCGGTAATGACACCCACTATGAAAACACGATTCACCATCGCACCCAGAGG
This sequence comes from Halobacteriota archaeon, assembly GCA_051749005.1. Taxonomy (GTDB): domain Archaea; phylum Halobacteriota; class Methanosarcinia; order Methanosarcinales; family Methanosarcinaceae; genus Methanococcoides. The sequence continues at coordinate 6,128 of JBNJIC010000090.1, forward strand.
AGTAAGCAGGTAATTTGGAGAGTTGCTTTCGGAATTGATCGCATCATCTATAGTAGAATGAATTGTCAGACCTGAGTCGTTCAATTCTTTTGCAAAAATGCGGAATGCAACTTCACGTTCCACCATTATACATCAACCCCTTCCAGTCGGTTCAGAAGTGCAGATACACGTTTTTCAGGATCAATTGATGGTACCCAAACAGATTTAGCCACAAATGTGACACCATATTCCACCCTTGAAGTATTTCCCCGCACACCCAGATAGTGACCTGTAAGTATATTTTTCATATCATCATAAACAACATTTGCAGACATTGACTTACCCATGAGAAGTTCACACTCCTGAAGTGTTTTACCATAGACGATCTCGGAGAGTTCCCGATTCAGCATTACAAGAAGAGAACCCGTCCCATCATCAAGGATAAGCTTGATGCGCATATCCGGAATTCCATCAACCACACCATGAGAGCGGCAGGCATTCTTCATGATAACCCTGTTACAGTCGGGACAGCGGGAAATTAGACCTGAACCTGGCCTTACTGATACAATATTTCCCTTTACCGACACATCGAACATACCTTCTTTTTGCAGAGCTTCCCCGATAGGCAATGGTTCCGGTGGCACGTTCACCGAATCAAAAGTGAAAGACAATTTATTATCAGGCCCTACAACCTTAACCGTAGTGAATTCATTAAAATGTATTGAAGGTACACCCCTGTACATATTCACAGGCGCATCTTCAAAATGTAATATAGTACCAATATCCACATCATAGAGATGTGACCACGAAACAAAAGGCAATCTGCCGGTCTCATCAGCCAGTACCCCCTCTATAATAGTGAGATTTCGCCCTTTTACATCGACATCCCTGTGATAAAGTTCGATTACTGCAGCTATCGAACTTACGAACATATCAGAGTATCCGACTTCACCAAGTTTTTTGACAGGCGTTTCAGATAGCTCACTTATATCAGGAAGGTCACTGTCCTGTAGAAGTTCAACTTCCGAACGATCCCCTATGTTAACTTCTGCCCTGTTACGCCAGGACCTTACAGATGCACTAATGATCTTTACAGAATCACCGGGGTTCAGAGAGACCGGTTTCCATGAAGTAAATGTGCAAAGACCTGTCTCATCACCAAGTACACCAGAAAATATAGTAGCAGTACTACCACGCAAGTTGACATTTTTCTCTTTAATCTCAATAATGCGAACCTCAAGAGATATACCTTTGTCACCGATTGAAAGGTCTTTTACTTTTTTAGTTACGGAAGGAGCATTCAGGTGCTTCTTAAGAATAGACCTTCTGGCTTCATCAATGGGCACACGATATTTTAGCAAAAGTTCCAGTTCGCTCTCTATAGTAGATCTGCTTATATGTCCCAGCGCCTTTGTTAGCTCTTCTATATGAGGCGCAAATTTTTTTTCCATACTGTTTTCCCTCGCGTATGAGATGTTAACATAATCTAATTCATACACACATAAATAAGCTACACTTCATAATAAGAGTAAAGTATTACAAAATTCATTAAAAAATCTAATTCCGGGAATACAAACATACTTATAGATTTTTAACTAAATAGAGGCAACAAATACAATTGATCATTGATACAAGAAAAATAAGAGGTTTTAAAAAATGCCCATACTACCATTAGCTTCCGTGGAACGTTTGATCCGAAGTGCCAATGCAGAAAGAGTAAGTGAATCTGCAGCATCCGCTCTTCTGGAAATACTCGAAGATTACGGAGTAAAGATAGCTAAAGAAGCCATAATATATTCAAATCATGCAGGAAGGAAAACAGTAAAAGATGAAGACATAAAACTTGCCTTCGACATGCTCACGAAATCCCGTGAGTAATTATAACTCCTTTTTATACTATAAGACTGATAGCACCCATTCCGGCAAGGGTGACTACAGTCACAACAATTCCCGATATCAAGACTCCTGCTGTTATAGCCATTAATGCATGCCTGAACTTCACACCGAATACAAAGGCTGCTGCACAGCCGGTCCATGCCCCTGTAACAGGTAACGGAATTGCTACAAAGAGTGTCAGAGCCAGTGTACCATAACGTTCCATATTCTCCGAATGTTTTAGGCGGGTCCTTGTAAAAAGCCAGGTGAAGAAAGAATCACCTATTTTGAACCGCCTGAGGTATGAAGACACAGGATCCAGAAAAAGTAAAAGAGGTATCACCGGTAGAAGGTTCCCAATGACTGCAAAAAAATAGGCATTCAACGGATCAATACCATAAATTCCTATAGCAACAGGAATTGCACCACGAAGTTCTGACACGGGCAACGCACTGAGCACCACAGTCGCCAGCCATGAAGGAACATTTGAGAGTGAATCCAGCAATTGCTCTTCAAAAGGCATTGCCTTACTGCTCCTTTGTCAGGGCAAAATGTGCCAGCAGAGCATCAAGCTGTATTCTTTCGTTGGCGCCTTCGGTAAGCCTGAAATCAACTTCTCCGATCATATCCATAAGATCCACCATACGCTTTCCGGAAACATCCATGTCGAAAATAGAACGATAGATCTGTCCGACAACGTCCTCCCCAGAGAGACCTTTTTCCAGCATCAGAGTGTCAAGTTTCCTGCGTGCCAGTACAAAGTTCCCGGATAGTGCTGTTCTAAGAAGTTCCGCGATCTCTTCAGGGTGAGCTGTTGCAGTAATCCTGTATATTGCATCCCTGTAGATCGTCTTATCAAAAAGGGCGGCTGCCTGAAGTGCGTTTATTGCCTTTCTCATATCGCCCTGAGCAACGTACTTCAGGGCCTCCATACCATCGTCTGATATCTCAAGACCTTCCTTTTCTGCAATGTGCATGCACCTTTCAGCCACTGAATTATCAGTAAGGTGCCGGAACCTGTAAACGGCGCACCTAGACTGGATCGGTTCGATGATCTTTGAAGAATAGTTGCAGGATAATATAAAGCGACAGTTACCTGTGTAGCGCTCCATAGTACGGCGCAGTGCTGACTGTGCATCGGAAGTTAAAGCATCTGCTTCATCAAGGAAGATTATCTTGAAATCAGCACCTCCGATAGGAGAGGTCTTTGCAAAGTTTTTGATCTTGGTT
>JBNJIC010000091.1:0-9185 GCA_051749005.1 Halobacteriota archaeon
GTACTGTATGGGTTCAAAGCTGTGACAAATGTGGATACTAACAACAATGGAGATCATGCAAAATCCCTGAAAGAGATCGAATATGAATCATTGAGAACAACTGCTTTTGGATTGAAGGCTGAGATGATTTCTACTACAGATTATATAGACGTCGATCCGGTCACCAGTATCCAGACACTTGATAGTCTGTACCCCGGAGCCTTGCCGGACCGGCCCATGTCCTTTACCATAACGATATCTGATAATGCACCTGCTGGAAATTACATGCTCTTACTACCTGTAAGTTATGAGTTCCAGAGCCAGGTGGAAATGACCGACGGTAGTACTGTGAGACTTGGTATTCCTGACGTTGACCACACAACTTTCTATAAGACAAGGAACAAGACCCTTGAGCTCCCGGTGTTCATAGAACCAGATGCCAGGTTTATAGTATCTGATGTGGAAGGTGAGCTAACGTCCGGTCAGTCAGGTATCATCAATGTTACTTACACAAACGTTGGTGAGGTCGAAGCTACTGATGCATTTGCGCGTATTGTTGTTATGAAACCGCTGAGTTCTGACAGATCAGTTGTGAACCTGGGCAATGTTGCACCAGGTGAGAGCAAGACTGCATCATTCGGTCTTGCTGCAGAGAGATCTGCTGTAGAGAAGGATTACGGTATTGATAGCGAGATCAAGTATCGTGATGAGGACGGCGATCTGCAGTTCTCGGACAATATCATTGTTAAAGTACCGCTAAGTTCAAGGGATGCAGGTATAAGCATCACCATGCTGGCACTTGTTGGAATTATACTGGTGGCAGCTTACATGGGATTCAATACTATGCGGAAGAATAACAAAAAAATAAAACGGTAACTGAAATATTATCAAATTAACATTATGAAGAGGACTATTTATGTTTAAAATGACAGATTCCAGATACACTTTGCCAGTTGTGGTGTCACTTGCTGTACTGTTACTTTTCACAGCACCTGTACAGGCATCTTCAACACTGCCATCGAATGGTGATTTTACGGCAGCCAATGCGGAACTACCTGAATTCTTCAATTTTGATGAGAACTATTACACAGTATTTGGTGGTCCGGATGTGACTGCAACTCTCCTTGGTGACAATGAGTTCGAACGTGGTGATACTGTCACGCTGCGTCTTGATCTTATGAACAAGGGCCTTATAACAGGATTCAGGTCAGAAAAGGATGATTTCAACCTGGATGCTCTTGAGCAGAAAATTCAGAGCACTGAGATGTCTTATGAGTCCCAGAGGACCACAGCAATCGGAATTGTGGCAGTCCTGACACCTCTTGATCCTGCTGTCAAAGTAAAGTCCGGTTCACAGGAAGCAGGAACCCTTGTATCAGGTCAGAAGACCGATTCTCCGGTCAGTTTTAACATCGAGATATCAAACAACGCCGAAAAGGGCAGCTACCCCATGCGCCTGGATTTGTATTACGGCTATCAGAAGAACGTACAGATCAACGGTGACAACGAGACCGATCTTGGAATAACCAACATGGAGGTAGGACTCTGGTATGACGTTGGCACACAGAACACAACCTTTGATATATTTGTGAAGGACGAGGCAAGGTTCGAGGTTACCAATGTTTCCGGTGAGCTGTATCCGGATTCAGAAGGTCTTATGTATGTCACTTTTGAGAACGTCGGTGATCTTCCTGCAAAAGATGCTACTGTGAGGATAAGCGCTGCAGATCCGTTCAGCACCACTGACGACCAGGCATTCCTTGGTACACTTGATGCAGGTGAGAGCACCGTTGCAGTTTTCAGGCTGAAAGTGGATGACCTCGCCGTACCAAAGGCCTATGCACTGAACAGCGAGATCAAGTATGAGGATACAGACGGACACGACAGGATCTCTGATACTGTGAAGATAAAGACCGAGGTCCTTCCTGCATCTGCAAATGAAAGAGATTCCGGTATTTCCGGGATCATAATTGGTGCTGTGATCATCATAGCGATTGCCGGAGGTGCTTACTATATTTACCGTGGAAGGGGCCAGAAAAACAATGGTGAGTGATCCTGTCACTCATCTTTTCTATTATTTTCATGTTTTAAGAAGGTTCTTTTCGGGGTTCACATCATTATTAAGTGGGTGGAATAGTATAACGGTTGAAATCACTTATATATTAGGAATGACATGGTATCACAAACTTCAGAGTAGTTATGTTGAATTCATGTAATTATATTAGATCACACTTTTATTTTAGCCCGATAGGGAGGGAAATCAAAAATTGAGTCAGCCTTGTGTTAATATTGGCATGGTAGGTCATGTCGATCATGGGAAAACGACGCTTGTAAGCGCGTTATCAGGAGTATGGACCGATACTCATAGTGAAGAGTTGAAGCGTGGTATATCTATCAGGTTAGGGTATGCAGATACTACCTTCAGGAAGTGTCCAGCTTGCCCCGAACCTCAATGTTATACCGTAGCCAAAAAATGTGAACACTGTGGTGAGAAGACCGATGAGGTCAGGACAGTATCCTTTGTGGATTCACCGGGTCACGAGACCCTGATGGCTACAATGCTTTCCGGAGCTGCTATTATGGATGGTGCTATCCTTGTGATAGCTGCGAACGAGGAATGTCCGCAGCCACAGACAAAAGAGCACCTTATGGCCCTGAACATTATCGGCATTGAGAATATCGTCATTGTCCAGAACAAGATTGATCTTGTTCCAAAAGAGAAGGTCATCGAACACTACCATCAGATCAAGGAGTTCGTAAAAGGGACGGTTGCCGAGAACGCACCGATCATTCCGATCTCCGCACAGCAGAATATTAACATCGATGTTCTTATTGATGTTATGAACGAGGTCATTCCAACGCCTTTGCAGAAAATGGATAAGCCTGCACATATGCTTATTGCAAGGTCTTTTGATATCAACAAGCCCGGAACATCTATCGATAAGATTTCCGGCGGTGTTATAGGCGGAACACTTACGGAAGGTTCATTGCATTCAGGTGATGAACTTGAGATCCGTCCGGGTCGCAAGGTGGAGAGCGAGAATGCCATTCACTGGGAGCCTATATATACTGCTATAAATATGATCGCTGCTGGCAAGGACAAGGTCGAAGAGGCAACTCCGGGCGGATTGCTCGCGCTGGGTACAGGACTTGATCCGAGTATCACAAAGAGTGATTCCCTTACAGGTCAGGTGGCAGGTTCACCAGGTACATTACCTCCAACACATGATTCCTTCACTCTGGAACTAAAGCTTCTTGAGCGTGTTGTAGGTATCTCGGATGATGAAGCAGTCTCAATCGGTAAGATCAAGACCAGTGAGCCCTTGATGCTCAATGTTGGAACAGCTACTACCGTGGGTATTGTAACAAGTGCCAGAGAGAATGTTGCAGAAGCCAAGCTCAAGAGGCCGGTATGTGCTGAACCTGGTTCCATGGTTGCTATCAGCAGGCGCGTTGGCTCACGCTGGAGGCTTATAGGCGTGGGAGTCATTAAGGCTTGAAGGTAATAATAGATACAAATGGTTTGATGATACCGGTCCAGTTCAGGGTCGATATATTCTCAGAACTGAAGCGACTGGGTTACGATGAGCTGATGGTACCTCAGGCGGTCATTAATGAGATAAAGATCCTGGTCAGGAGATGCCGGGGTGAGGACAGAACAGCGGCAAAGGTTGCACTTTCACTGGCTGACAGATGTGCCATTGTGGATCGTACCGGAAATGCGGATGATGTTATCCTCCAGCTGGCCCTTGATACAGGGGCAGCGGTCCTGACGAATGATGTAGGGTTGGTAGAACGTCTGAAAGAAGTAGATGTGAACGTTGTGCGTTTACGTCAGAAGAACCGTTTGGAGATTGTATGATCATCATTTATTTACAATAATAGTGGCAGTTTAGATTAATGCAGGGCATATTGGAGATCGAGATATGTATAAAAGGATGAAACTTGCGGACACTGTCCGTGTGGCTCCCCGCCTTTTGGGTGAGGATGTAGGGGTCAGTGTAAAGGACGCACTTAAGGAGAAACTTGAGGGCAGGGTCGATAAGACAATTGGAGCGATCGTCGCTATCACGAATATTGAGAATGTTGGTGAAGGGCACATCCTTGTCGGTGACGGTGCAGTCTATTATGATGTGGTTTTCGAAGCTATTGCATTCATCCCACAGCTTCAGGAGGTCATTGAGGGACTGGTTGTTGAGACCGTTGAGTTCGGTGCCTTCGTAAGCATAGGTGCCATGGACGGTCTGTTGCACGTGAGTCAGATCACCGATGACTTCATGTCATATGATGGCAAGAACGGAAGGCTTCTGAGCAAGAACGGCAATCGTACACTTTCGGAAGGTGACAAGGTGCGTGCTCGTATCGTTGCAGTGAGTACCAATGAAAGAGAGCCCAGGGACAGTAAGATCGGTCTGACCATGCGCCAGCATGCCCTTGGGAAGCTGGAATGGCTTGAAGAGGCACGCAAACCCAAATCTGAAGGATCTAATGAGTAAACCGGAGTGTATCTATCATGGTAGAACAGGTATGTCGTGAATGTCACAGGCTGGTTACAGGCCAGACCTGTCCGGTATGTGGTTCAAGCAATCTGAGCGACGACTGGAGCGGACTTGTTATTATTGTTGACCCTCAGCGATCAAAGATCGCAGAGATGATCGGTGTGACAGTTGCAGATAAGTATGCTTTGAAGGTGCGGTAATTTTGGGTTGCGAGATCATTTTACCGGAGAGCCTTAGGCCCTTATTTCGGAAGTCTTTTGGTGTCCTGTATGAAGGTGTCGGCGGCGAAGCCGTCAAAAGCTCGGTAAAGGATCTTGATAATCCCACAAAACTTATATCTGTGGGTGATGTTACTACTTTCCACTTGCTCGAATCAGACATCATTCCGGATATACTGATCGTTGATGACAGGACGAAAAGGGCACCGGCATCTTCAAAGGTCGTCGATGGTACAAAACACAGGGCTTTTGCTGAAATAACAGTTGATAACCCAGCGGGTGTGATTACCGAAGAGTTGATCTCTGTGATAAGGGATGCATTAGTGTCTGATCGGAATGTCCGGATCTTCGTAAATGGTGAAGAGGATCTTGCGGCTTTACCTGCGATGATGATGGCACCCAACGGGTCGGTTATAATGTATGGCCAGCCTGATAAAGGTGTAATGCTTGTGAGGATGACAGAATCCAAAAAAGCAGAAATTAAAGATCTATTTGATAAAATTCTTGAAAAACAAGATTACAAAGAACAGTTCAATAATGTGCGGAGAATGTTACATGGACCTTAATATTACAGAAGACAAAAACAACGCACTTCTCAACAGAAGGGAAGTGAAGTTCGATGCTACTTATGAGGGTGCAACACCTTCAAGGCTCGAAGTGAAGAATAAGCTGGCTGCAATGCTTAACGTGCCACTTGAGCTCGTTATTCTTCAGAAGTTTGACAACAGCTACGGAATATCTTCAGCTGCAGGTTACGCTAAGATATATGAAGATGCAGATCGCATGAAGGTAGTCGAGAAGGAATACGTCCTTAAGAGGAACGAACTTCCGGAGCCTGAAGTCGAAGAGGAAGCATCCGAAGTGCCAGCTGAAGAAGCAGCAGAAGAAAGTGAGTGATTACAATGGCAGTTAAAGACTACTACAAGGTTAATGGCGATTCTATCGAAAGGCTCAGGCAGTTCTGCCCACGCTGTGGAGATGGCGTATACCTCGCAGACCACAAGGACAGACTTACCTGTGGCAAATGTGGATACACTGAGTTCAAGAAATAATTTTGATATTTTGCATCGCAACCTTATGTTGTGATGCTTTTTCCTTTTAATTTAGGTATTTATTTTCAGCAGACCGACCTTAGATAATGGATATTTTCATTCTTCTGGATCTTCAAGTCCTTTTTCCAATCTGTAGTTGTGGAGTGCAAGTTCTATGGTTGTGTGAAGGCTGTTTTCCTCGAAAGGCTTGATTATATATCCATGAGGATTCGTCCTTTTGGCCCGGGCCAGTATCTTTTCATCAGAATATGCAGTAAGGTATACTATGGGTATATCGAAACGTTCCCTTATCTGTTGAGCAGCTTCGACACCATCCATATCCCCTTTTAACATGATGTCCATCAAGACCAGATCCGGAAATGTGATCTCTGCTTTACTGATTGCTTCTTTTCCGGAAGATGCGATGCTGGGTACAAGATATCCCATGTTCTTCAACATCTTCTTGATGCCTAATGCAACGATCTTTTCATCTTCTACGACCAGTATCTTTGTTTGAGTCATCAATTCCCTCTCATATTTCGTATTTTTCTTCAGTGAATTGTATTATGAACTTTGTTCCTTTTTGCTTCTCAAGTGTGATCGTTCCATCGATCTGTTCCACCAAGTTCGTCACAAGCTGGAGGCCAAGTGATTCTGTTTCCCGGAAGTCTATATCTTCAGGAATCCCACATCCGTTATCGCAGACCGTTAAAGTGAAGTTGTCTCCTGTGTGTTTAATGTCCACGTATATGATTCTCTTCTCGTTCTGATCTTTGAAAGCATACTTTAGTGAGTTTGAAACAAGTTCGTTTATAATGATGCCAAGTGGTACTGCTGTATCCATGTTCAGGAAAATATCCTCGACGTTCAGAACGATCTCTATATCGCTGTTCCCTACTACGTATGATTGCGACAGGTAATTTATAAGGTTTTTTGAGTAGTCGGCAAAATCAATACTTTCCATATCTTCGGACTGGTACAGTTTTTCATGTACCAATGCCATTGTCCTGACCCTGTCCTGACTGTCCTTGAATGCATCCTTTACTTTTTTATCCTTGAATTTGTCGGATTCAAGGTACAATAATGTGGAGATTACCTGGAGGTTGTTCTTAATACGGTGATGGATCTCCTTCTTGCGGATGTCCTCTAACTTAATGAGGGCTTCCTCTGCACGCTTTCTTTCATCAATGTTTACAACAATGCCCTGGAGGTAGTTCACATTTCCGTCTTCATCACGGCGTATAAATGTCCTTTCATCTACCCATACGGCATTGCCTTGTTTTGTCAGAAGCCTGTACTCGATATTGAATTCGCTGTAACCTTCGTCACATCTTCTCTGAAGTTCAGCCTCAACCTTCGAAATATCCTGCGGGTGGACAACATCTGCATACTTTACCTTCTCGGATTTAAAATCTTCTAGCTAATATCCAAACTGTGAGATGTTCTTTGAGACAAACTCAATAGGCCAGCCTTTCTCTGCCCTCCACTTGAATACTACGACAGGGCTGCTCTCAATTACCCTTTCCATCTCCTGTTTCATCTGGTTGGAATGCTCAAGTTGTTCTGCATACTTTATAAGTTCCTGCTTGGCCTTTTTCTGCTCACTTGTTATCCTGTAAAGAGCCTGTCTTGTTTCCTCAATACCATCTGTGAGTATCCTGAAGTCTCCTTCTCCCTTGATCCGTATCTCTCTTGTGAAGTCCTCTTTCTGGAAAGCTATCAGTACAGAATTCGACTCATCAATGATGCTGTTGAGTTTTTCAGCAAATATGTCAAGGCTGTCTCCAAGGTCTTTGAAATCACCTTTAAAACCCGGTTTAACCCTTGTTTCCAATTCTCCTTTTGAGAGGCGGTTGGTTACACGCATGGTTTCTGCCATGGGTTTTGTGAAAGCGTCAAGGATCTCGTTCAACCCCGAAGGTATGTCTTTGAAATCGATGTCCACATCGGTGTCAGCACGGGCATATATCTTACCTCCCACTGCTGCATCGGATACATCTTTAAAGCTTGCTACGATCTCATTTATCGGTCTTGTAACAAAACCTGCAATAATGGCAGCAAGACCGGTCATGAATATGATGGATATTGCGGATATGACGATGAGGTTATTACGGAGCTCAACGACACCTGCGAGCATTTCCTCTTTTGGTACCACAAGTATGAATGAGAAATCTCCTGTTTTGATAGGCTCATAGAACATCACTACCTCTTTTCCTGTAGTTGGGTCGATGGTATCTATGTATCCGCCCTTTCCTTCCTTGATATCATCTGCCATATCAGTAATCTCAGGGACATTGAAGTCATAAAGTGTCTTGTAACCGATCCAGTCCTTCTGTTCCGGTTGTGATATCAGGATACCTGTATTTCCCGTCATGAAGGCATAACCTGTATCGAATGCTTTGACCTCGCTAACTACTTCATCAAGGTATGTAAGGGATACATCCACTCCTCCGATACCGATAAAGTCGTTATCCTTAATTATAGGGGTCACGTAACTGACTATAAAAACACCTTCGTAGAAATAAGGGTCAATGATCTGGTCTTCCCTGGTTTGCTTTGGTAATTGGTAATAATCAGAGGTGTCATAATCCAGCAGCGCATCGAGCTGGAGATCTCCATTGATACGGTTCCAGTATGGGATGAACCTTCCTGTGGAATCATGGCCCGGTGTATTTATATAGGCGATGTCTTTACCATCAAAGGCATTCGGCTCATAGCAAACATATGTTCCCAGAAGGTCCGGGTTCTCTTCTGCAAGCTCTTTTAGTATGGCGTTCACTTCATCCCTGTCGGAGGTCTCATATGCGGCCAGTGAATTTGCTATGGTCTGTCCAATTGCATGGTTCTTACGCATATCAACATCGAAATGGTTTGCATAACTTCTGGACTGTTCTATAGATTGGGCATAGGCCAGGTCAACTTCCTGATTAGTAACAGTGGATATGATCACAGCAGTTGATGTCACCAGTACCAGCAGGACACCTATTACAATGAAAAGGATCAGTTTTGACCTTAAGGGTACGTTTTTCCATTCAATTTTTCTCAAAGTCATGTTGAGGTGTTCCTTTTAGATATCTTTCAGCAGGCTTGATAGTTCCTGGTAATATGAGAAAAGCTCTTCTCCCCAGATGCGTGCGCTATCGTCAAAGCTCATTATCTTTCTGTGATCGTATCTGCCGTCCTTGTTGAAGAGGGATATGTAAGTAAAACGTTCAGTTACCGATATCGTGGTAAGCTTGATGCTGTCATCACAAACATATAGTTGAGTATTATTGGATGAAATTAGCATTTCAAGGCTGTCAAGACAATCCTTCTTCATTCGATCAAGGACAGAATCCGTAAGAATCAGATCGAACCTGATACCTTTTTCAATGATCTCTGAAAACAGGTCCGGATACAATGGGTGGAAGTATGATGCGAACATCTTCACATCCTCGGATCTTATCAGGTTCTCTGTG
>JBNJIC010000092.1:0-9014 GCA_051749005.1 Halobacteriota archaeon
TCCATACATTCATACATCAAGCCACTCTAGCCCATAATTATGAATGAGTCCGTTTTCATCGGACACCTCCAGTTCTGAAACAACATGATCAATTAAAATTTCAACACAACGCTGATCAAAAAGATCTATACGGTATGGCCATTCGCTTTGGATAATATCCATGTCAAAGAGGCTCATTATGTTCACAACTCCTACTGTACTAGAATATTCCGAATCCGGAGGCAGCATTTCGGGAACCAGCTCAAAGACATGATCAGTGCTGAGCTCGAACCATTCATGGTTGATAATAATGTGCCATCTTCCCCCTGAATTCTTCTGTGAATACAGAGCCTCCATTGCATAATTAATATTGATCCCAATCTTCTTATCAGCAGGGACCTCACGAGGGATAAGGTCTTTCTTACGTGTCTGATCATAACGGAAAGTTTCAGGATATCTGAACATCTGTCCAAGGTTCAGTTTCTCAGAGATTATTCTGTTGATATCATACCCTACCTGGCCAGGACTTGCAAAGTTGATTGCGATAGACTGGTCGATACGGTTCAAAGGCAATTCCTGGTCCTCCTGTGCAAGCCGTATCGCAGTTTTGCAGACCTTTGCGGTCATCTTATCGATACCCCGGGATATCCGGACATCATTATCCTTCAGGGAGGCTATTTTCATGATAATATCATTGAACTCACTTATATGATAGGGATCAATGACATTTTTTATATCAACTGTTCCGGACTTACCAGTATTTCTCTCACGTAACATTGCACCACCAACTATTACTATCAATAGTTTGGATGTCGAAGTTAAAAACGTTATGTTTAAAATTAAAAGAAAGGTGTTGATTCTTATTCATAACTAAGTGGAACCTCGATGGACATCAGATCCTCTGCTATGATAACATCTTCAAATATTGCTTTTGCATCGTTCATAAGAGGAGTTACGTCATCCGAATACCTTGAACTGATATGCGTGAGTACCAGCTTCTTTACACCGGCTTTCCTTGCAAGTGCTGCCGCCTCACCTGCTGTGGAGTGCATTGCTTCTTTTGCCCATTCCAGCTTTTCGTCTGCAAGTGTACCGTCATGTATCAGCAGGTCAGCATTCTCGCTTGCCTCCAGTACATCCCTGCAAGGCCTGGTATCACCTGAATAAACGATAGTCCTTCCGGGACGTGGTTCTCCTACAACATCTTCAGATCTTATGGTCCTGCCATCAATTTCCACATCTTCACCCTTGTGAAGCTTCGAGAATAGAGGACCAACCGGAACTCCGAGTTTCACTGCTTTTTTGCGGTCGAACTTTCCCGGGCGCGGATCCTCCACCAGTGCATAACCTATACTGCGTACATTGTGCTGTGTCTGCAGGGCAACAACGGAATAACCTTTCTTCCTGACAACATCACCGCGCTCCATCTTAACAGCTTTTATTTCGAATTTCAGCTTATAGTAACCGAGAGCAGAGAGCAGCTTTACAAACTCTCCGATCCACTCGGGACCGTATATTGTCAGAGGTTCGGTCCTGCCCTGGAAAGACATTGTTTGCACAAGACCCGGTATCCCAAGAATATGATCTGCGTGGAAGTGAGTGATGAATATCGAAGAGAGGTTCATCATGCCTGTCTTTGCCCTCATCATCTGCTGCTGGGCACCTTCACCACAGTCGAACATAATAAGTTCACCGTCCCTGTTTACCATGATAGCTGATGGATTGCGGTTCTTTGTAGGTAAAGATCCCCCCGTCCCTAAAAATGTTACAAGAAGCATGTATCAATTATTATACGATAGAATTATTTATCACTTATCACATTTGCAGGTTCGATGGACAAGGAGGAAAAGCTTAGCGGCTCGAAAAGTTCATATAGAATCCTATTAGTAATGGAAGTCCATTAACCGATTATATATGATAGAGATTCATTCCACTAATAATAAATAAGAGGACAGATCATGCAATTTCAAGGAAGATCAAAAAGGAAATATACAGGTGCAAAGTTAAAATCTGCACGTGGAAAGAGGAAACATGAACTCGGTCGTGAACCAGCAGAAACACACGTTGCTGACACAAAGAGGAAGAACATCCCAACATGTGGTGGAAACAGGAAAGTAAGGCTCCTTCAGGCAAACGTTGCAAATGTCACAAATCCATCCGATGGTAAGACAGTCATCTCATCTATCGAGACAATTGTTGACAACACTGCAAACGAGCACTACGTAAGGCGTAACACCATCACAAAAGGCGCAGTTATCAAGACCGCAATAGGAAATGCTGTTGTCACAAGCCGTCCGGGACAGGATGGCGTAGTCAACGCTGTATTGATCGAGTAAATATTTACTTGATCATCTTTTTTGATCCCGGGACGTTTCAGGTATGGATGAGCAAACACGCAACATACTGGAGATCCTTGAAGAAGATGCAAGGATCAGGCCAGAAGAGATCGCAAAACTCACCGGTATGACCGTTGAGGAAATCAACCAGGAGATCGAATATCTTGAAAAAGCAAAGATCATTCGTCAGTACAAGACAATTATCGACTGGGAACTTGCAGGCGAGAACTACGTGTACGCAATCATCGAGCTTAAGGTCAGCCTTGAAAGGAAACTGGGATATCAGGCAATTGCCGAGAGGCTTTACAAGTTCCCGGAAGTGCGCTCAGTGAGACTCCTTTCCGGGGAACATGACATTTCTATAACAGTGCGCGGCAATTCGATGAAACAGGTCGCCTTCTTTGTAGCGGAGAAGATAGCGACCCTGGATCAGGTCCAGAACACTGCCACTCACTTTGTTCTGAAGACCTACAAAGAGAATGGGCTGATCCTGGACGAACCAGACCAGGTCAAGAGACTTGCAGTCTCCCCATAACTTGTTTTTCTTAACCACTGCTTTCCCCATTCTTAAAGGAGGCATAAATCTTGAGAACACAATGCAACCCCTCCCGGTTTATATCGGACAGTATGAAAAAAGTACCCCCATCAGGTATCCGAAAGTTCTTTGACATGGCGTCAGACAGCGAGGATATAATTTCCCTCGGAGTAGGAGAACCTGATTATGTTACACCATGGCATATCCGCGAGGCGTGCATACACTCCATCGAACACGGAGAGACATCATATACATCCAACTATGGACTTATAGAACTTCG
Organism: Halobacteriota archaeon; assembly: GCA_051749005.1. Lineage (GTDB taxonomy): Archaea > Halobacteriota > Methanosarcinia > Methanosarcinales > Methanosarcinaceae > Methanococcoides. The sequence goes on from JBNJIC010000092.1 coordinate 3,131, forward strand.
TGAAGAGATATCAAGATCATATGTTAAGAGACACGGAGTATATTACAATCCGGAAAATGAGATCCTTGTCACGACCGGCGTTAGTGAGGCACTTGACCTTGCCATAAGGTCCATCACCAATCCAGGTGATGAGATCATCGTTGTACAGCCTTCATATGTTGCCTACGTACCATCTGTTATATTCGCAGGAGGAGTTCCTGTTACCATTGGTGCACGGGGAGAGAACGATTTTAAGATCACAGCTGCAGAGATCGAAGCGGTCATTACCGACAAAACAAAAGCAGTCATCATAAACTATCCAAATAACCCCACCGGAGCCACAATAGGAAAGGAGGAACTGGAAGCCATTGCAGACATCATTGTCGAGCATGATATTATGATGATATCAGACGATGTCTATGAGAGACTTACCTATGAAGGAACACACACGTGTTTCTCAGCCCTTGAAGGAATGCGTGACAGGACCATCATGCTCAACGGATTTTCAAAAGCATACTCAATGACCGGATTCCGGCTGGCATATGCAATGGCAGCACCTGAGATAATCAATTCCATGATGCTGATCCACCAGTATGCTATGCTCTGTGCTCCAATAACGGCCCAGGTAGGAGCTATCGAAGCACTCCGCAACGGCGAGGAAGAAGTTCAGAAGATGGTACGTGAATATGACCGTCGAAGGAAGCTCATCGTAGGAGGACTGAACAACCTGGGACTGGACTGCTTCAACCCAAAGGGAGCATTCTATGCATTCCCGTCCATCAAGAGCATCGGACTTACATCTGACGAATTTGCAGAAAGGCTCCTTAAGGAGCAGAACGTCGTCACCATTCCGGGAGATATCTTCGGAGATACTGGAGCAGGATATCTTCGCTGCGCATATGCAGCATCAAGGGAAGATATAAAGGAAGCTCTTGAAAGGATAGGGATATTTGTTGACGGATTATGAGAAAAAAACTATTGTCCTTTTTTAACTGCTTTAAAATATTATATTGAACCCGATTTTAAAAAATTAAAATTAATTTCAAATTGTATTTTTTATTTATTAAACAATTTCATAAAAACAAGACCCATCGGATTATAAGCAGTCTGGATGAAACTAAAGTTAAAAGCGTGGAGTATTGATTTTAAAAAGAGAATATGAATTTAAAGAATAGAAAAGTTACTCACCAAGGAGCTCTTTATCTATATTCTCTACAAGACCTGAGACCTTCGTGTACCACTCCTCTATGCTGTCTTTAAGCATTTCCTTGACCCTTTCAGGGTCAATAGCAACATACTCATAAAAGTATCCGCCAATATCAATGGTCTTTGTCTCACGATAAACAAGACCGCATGAAATAAGGTTCTGCAATGAACGGTATGCAGTACTGCGTTCTCTGTTAAGATGGTCTCCGAGTTTTTCGGCAGTCATCGGACCGTTGGAAAGCAAACACTTGTATGCATCCATATCCAGAGCCTTCAGTCCAAGTATACACTTTGCCACATCTTCACATTCACAGTTTGCCCTTAACATTTCCCGGATTGTCGCTGTCATTATTCACCACTTATAATTTCATGAAACTTAAAAATCACTCTTGTGCATTTTGTGCAAAACCATAACATTCACGTCGTTAATTATATATATAGTTTATCAGAATTCTTCAAACCTTGACAACTATTATTCCTGAAAATGAACGTTCAAGTGAACCACTGGACACAGAACGCCTGATATACCACCCGGACATGATGCGTGCCAATGAGTGGGTACTAAACGAGTATCAACCACCTGTAAATGACTTTTGCATCTTTGTACCCTGTGCCATGAGAAAACCATATCATACCAGCCCATCACACAAGATGTATGACCGCATTATATTTGGCATACTTGAACCTGATAACGTACACATAGTGGTATTTGGAACATGCGGAATCACACCGCGAGAGATAGATACCGAATATCCGTTCACAGACTACAAGTTTATGATGGGTAAATGCAATGTCGCGAAGATAAAACGTGATTTTATCAAGATGGAAAGCCAAAGGCTTGCAAAATACCTTGAGAAAACACGCGACAATTACAAAAATCGCATAGCCTATTGCATCGGAGATTTCAGGACAGCCATGGAAAAGGCAATTGAGATTTCAGGAATCGAGGTCACCATCGTACCAGACAGGAAAACAATGGAAGAGCTTGCAAATCCCAACAAGCGTTTTAAATACGGAAGCCTCAGCCAGCGAGAGTACCTTCAGGACTTTTCAGATGCCATCACCGATATTCTTGATGTCCCGCAGCGTACCGTAGGAGTGCATGAAGACCACTCTGCCAATGACATGGACTGGTACCTTTTGTAAAAGATTGCCCCACTTTTTGATTTAAGGCTCAGTTAAACTTTAAATACACAAAGTAAAATGAAGTAGGACAAAAAGAAGAAGATAAAGGCACCTGCCAAAGCACCTTTTCGTTAAAAAAATCAATTATTTTTCCAGATATGGAGACTGTGCAAGTACAGCCATACCTGCATCAGAGATATTGAGTACCCTTACCTCGTTGATGGTGCTGGAACCCCTGAGCTTCATTACATAGATGGTACGCTGCAGGTTGCTTCCAATGACCTCACGACCCAGCTTGATCACGGAATCAGCTCCATATTCGACCATCTCATCCAGATCGAACATGACACCAACTGTCACAAGAGCTGTGACATTGCGTCTCCTGAAGATACCGAAGATATCGTCGATCAGGGTACGCAGCTTGTAATTAGACTCAATTGCAAGGAACATTGCCTCAATAGAATCAATGAACACACGATCGGGTTTTGTCTCCTCTATCTTGCTTTCCACCAGTTTCTTGAAGCTCTTGATAAGCTCGGTAGGTGCAATCTCCACACTCTTCTGGAGACGAAGACTTGGATCTGTGATATCCACGAATACAAGTTTGCCTTTTTCAACCATTGAATTGAGATCCCATCCGAAAGAGGATTCCATTTCACGTACAATTGATTTGGATTCCTCGGATGTGATGATGCACATCACGGTTTCACCTTTTTCGACACCTTCCAGCAGGAACTGGGTACCAAATATAGTCTTACCGGTACCGGATTTACCAGAGACCACATTGGCAGTTCCTTTAAAAAATCCGCCATGCAACATTTCATCCAATCCACGAATTCCCGTGCTAACCCTTTCATAAGCTACTTCGTCAGCCATCTTTACACCTGATAATATATACTTAGATCATTTAGATTTTTAAAACAGAATCATGTGATCCTTAGCAGATAATGGATATTTATTCTCCCTACTCGTATAGATAAGTCCCATTAGACATCTGCGTTATCTATTCCTCTATGCCTTGTTATGATATAAAAAATGATTTATCCACTTATCAATTTCAAAATGGATCAACCATTTATTCCAACATCTTCCTCCTTTATAATCTCCAGGAAAATATCACGGAACATCAGCTTCTCAATAGTCCGGGCAACATAACCTCTGTTTTGATGCTTCTGTATGTCCTCATTAAGACGAAGGTCTGAATCAACCTGTATCCTTATAAGGCACAATCTGAACTGCTCTGCGTCCTTAATATCCATCATGTAGAATTTTTCCAGAAGGAACGGCAGAATGTATGGATCATCTATAGCCTCACAAAGCAGGAGCTGTTCTTCAGGGATGTCATGAATCTCAGAACCAGCATCCATGTCACCGACAACCAGCCTTATTGTATGAAGCGAATATTTCTTGTTACCCACAGTTACGAATTCAGCCATGTTCAAACCCCAATCATCTTAATGCGGCAAACGATCTCTTAAGATACCCTCACAACGTTTCAGATCCTCTGCAGTATTTATGTTCAATGCGATCTCAGGATCATCCAGCATATAATTATGATATTCCTGCTCTTCATTGATATATTTACCATCAAGGATATTGATACCTGCAGGAACGATCAGCTTACCACTCCAGTTGAAGACCGTATCCGGCCTGATACCAACCTCACTGCAAAGAGTGAGGGGGATGAAGACCGACATGGATGACTTGCCGCAGACCTCATATGCATCAACTATAGAGTCCAGAAGCACAGGTGTCACAAGAGGAAGATCAGACATTATTATCATTACAGGCTCACCTATACCGGCACTCTCCACAGCATAGACCATGTCCCCAACATAGTTATCGCCTGCTGTATTGATAGCCTGTATGTGGTCACCATATTCCTCTTCCACAAGCTCTTCAGTATCAGGCGTTGAGGGAGATACTGCTACGAATATACGATCGATACGTGAGGAACTTTCCAGAGAATCGATAACATAACTGATAAGAGGTTTTCCAAGGAGTTCAACGCATGGTTTCTCGCCCATGCCAAGTCGAAGACCCTGCCCACCTGCCATTATAACAGCGTCCAAACCAGCCCCCCATAACCATTATTTGATGCTATGATCACAAGAGTCATCACGATCAGTACGATCACACGTGCAATCTCATTGGAAGTGCCGATACAATCACCATTTATACCTTTGAAATGACGGTTTGAGATATTCAGTATAACAAATGCGGTAACTATAGATGACACATATCCTATCACACCGATCGAACCGAAAGCCAGCACACTTGCCACAGCACCGAGTATGAAAGACACAACATATCTGGGGATGGTCGTGCTGTTGATTATCATGGAACCGAGTCCTTCATGAATAGGTTTACCGAATGCAGCAATTGTAAGCATTGCCTGTTTGGCGCCGATCTCTGCCACAAGCAGTGAAACTGCAATTATGAAAGCAGCATTGTCGGAGAAGAACATCGCCTCAGCCTGAAGGGCAGAAATAGATGCATAGAGTGCAAGCAGTGTAAGAACCGCATAACCCACACCTCCGATACCGAGAGCCACATCCTTGAGCGCATTGATCTTCTTTTCCAGAGAACCATGCGCTGTAGCACCATCGCCGAAATCGGCCAGGCCGTCAAGATGGTTCAGGCCTGTCAGATAGTAGATGAAAACAATGATAAGGACCGCACTAACCTGATCCGGTAATACTGTCTCAGTTATAAAAGCAAAGACCCCGATCATAAGACCAAGGACAATGCCTGCAAATGTCTGGAGATAACTGCGCTTTACCAGCTCATCCAGACCTTCCATGGTGATACCCACAGGTATTGTGGAAAGGAAACCAAAACTTGTCTTAAGAGCGAGTAAAAAACTATTCATCCTGCTATCACATCACTTACATTTTTGTTTTTGCGTTTCTTCCCGGAGTCAGCCGCATCAGCCATACCTCTGGTGTACATGTTAGCTGAAACACCACCGATAAGACCACCGATAATATCATCCATGAACGGTCCTAAAGTTGAGAGAATGCCCGGTTTTTGTTTATCGAAACGCACGAACTCGAATATGCCCTTGTCACCACTGATATACTTGGCAATGCTCATCCCGATGACCTCATCAGCAATAATGAAGGTAAGGTCCTTTTCATAAGAGCTCTTGCTGATATTTGGAAGCTTTCCTTTCTCACCATCCCTTTCCAGAAGTATACCGGAATATATCAGAAGGCAAAGGTTGGCATCAGATACAGCTATTTCCAGTTCTCTCCTGAAGCGTTCTTCTGCTATCTCACGGGTCTCCAGACCAGGATGCGGAGCATAAAGCTCGAGAGCAGTATCCACAAGCATATCCACGGTTATACCTTCTTCCTCCAGTACATCAATGATGTCGGAAGTTATCTCACCATCCAGCTCTTTTGGCTGGCCCTTCTTCAGGTCCTGAGAGTCTATGTCTGAGAGTTTCATAATGATCACTTCGAGAGTATTAGATGTAGTTCAATATAACTGATATTATATAGATTAGCACTGCAAACGAAAATACAGCAATAACAGAGGCTGCAGCGATTACCGTTGATGCCTGTTTAAT
>JBNJIC010000093.1:0-8706 GCA_051749005.1 Halobacteriota archaeon
GCATTCTTCTGGGAGACGATCGCTTTCCTTATCTTTTCAAGGACCACAGGGTCATCCCAGTCCTTGCTCGTTTTTAATGTTATATAGTTCTCAATGATATTCTGAAGCTGGCCGGGCACTACAGCAGAACCAAAGAATGACAGAGCCTTTTCCTTCTCTTCATCTGAGAGCTCCATATTTTCCCTGCTGAGACCCCGGGTCATCCTGAAGTCGTCGTCCACAGGGGTTGCGTTGAGATTCAGATCGAATAAAAAAGGCAATACGACCTTGTAAATTCCCTGAGTAGACATATCTTCTTCTATGTAGTCCCTGATCTCCGATAGCATGAACTCTTTTTTCATGCGTGAGACATATTTCAAAGTGGAGAGGATATTATTTTTGGCCATCTTGTGACAGGAAGGAGCGCAAGTAATTAAAGCATTTTGGGGAAAAGAAAGGAGCCTGAGATAAAAATGGATATAACGAGATTAAAAAAGAAAGTAATTGAAATGGGAATTGGAATGGGAAGGTGAACCGGAATGGAAATAGAAATAGAAAATAAACGTAATTTGAGGGTGAAGAGGTTTCACCCCTTTGCAAGAGAATATTCCGCAAGCACCTTCAGATATTCGTCATCCACTTCCATGAGAACGGTCTGGAACATTGCTACATGTATCATCTCTTCCCTTGCAACGTCAAGCAGGATCTCCTTAAGCTCTTTATCGTCAGTCAGTGCAGCCATTTGCTCATAAAGGTTGACAGCATCCAGCTCGGCTATCATGGAAAGCCTCATGATTTCCTTATCGATATCTTCCTTATCTAATATTTCAAGGTCGATCGGAATTTCTGATAACATAACATTACACTCCTTTATTTCTCGAGCTTTTCTTCGACTTCGTTTTGCCCCATCTTTAGCTCGTATTCCTGCTGGTTATCTTCTTTCAGAAGGAGTGTCTGGAACTCACCCACATGGGTCTTTTCCTCTTTTGCAACATCAAGAAGAACCTGTTTTACTTCATTGTTATCTGTAAGAGCAGCCATTTGCTCATACAGGCTAATAGCATCAAGTTCAGCGATCACTGCAGCCCGGAGGATCTCTTTATTGATATCTTCACGCGCTACGGTCGAAAGGTCTATTGGTATCTTTGATAACATTTCTGCACCCCTTTTCATTATAAATACAGATTTAACTGAACCGGGTTCCTCTGGAGACTTCAAAGTTATAAACTGCAAAAACCCGATCAAACTCCCAATAAAATATCATCAACCAGACTATTAATAAATTTCGCAGGGAACCCTTATAGACGATCATCAGGAAATATTAATATCATTGATGAAAACATAATTTTAATCAGTTATAAACAAGGAGGAGTTACAAATGAAAGCATTAATTGTCTTTTTAATACTGATGACAACACTGATAGTGGCCGGATGTACACAATATGAAGACCAGCCTGCACCTGAATCAGAAATGACAACACCTGAAGATACAGATGAATCCATAACAGAAGAAGAAGAAGAAGAAGTAGAAAGCACTGTTGATGCCGCTGAAGATACCGGAGATACCACTTCAATGGAAAATAAAGTGTTGATCAAAGACTTCGAATTCAAACCAGAGAAACTACAGATATCGGTTGGTGACACTGTCACATGGGTCAATATGGACTCAGCGCCACACACTGCAACTTCGAACGATGAAGGATTCGATTCAGGCAGCCTTTCAGAAGATGAAAGCTTCAGCTTTACATTTGAAGAAGCAGGTAACTATGACTATATATGTACTTTTCATCCAAATATGAAAGGAGAGATCATAGTCGAAGCTTAAATGATATCTTATTTGAACAGGGTTTTAGAGCAATCAGATGGAAAGGATTCTGCCAATCTGCTCATTTAATTTGTTTGTATGCCTTTTATTTATTTATTAAAATTTTATTGAATTGGTATTTAAATTATGTAATAAAATGCTTTTTAAAGTAATAGAAAATACATTTTTTGTGTAAAATTATGTAAGACGCCTTCAGAACCTCAGACCGTATCCACAGGATCGAGTTTGAAAAGGAAATATATTGTCTAACAGAAACAACAATGATCTGCTAAACAGATTTATAAATTTGTATTCAACAAGATTAGAGAATATATTTGTTAATATAGAAATACTTGTATCAAAACAAATATATATTAAAATTAAGAGATATTTAATTGGTTCTGGATGGGGTTGAATTAAATTATCTTATCCAAATCAGCATTTAGTGGGTTCTTCCTACTAAAAATATTTAGATCGAATTAAAAGGGGAGTGTTGAAGAAATGCTGTTAATTAATACAGTAAATGAACAAGATATCAAGAACATAGGAAGAAATGGGTTTATCAAAATTTTAGAATATCCTCCACAAAAGACCAGCTTTGTACCTAAGTGTGAGGCGTGTGGTTCTTATAGAAATACTGTGCCTGTCAAGTTCTACGGATACGAGAATGAGCATCTGTTGCACCTTTGTATAGGATGCTATAAAGCACTTTGGTAAACAATTAAATAGCTATCCAATTGCCCTCAGCATATTATTCTCAACAGAACAAATTTAGGGCCATTTAAACCTTTTTTATTATGATCAGGCCATTAAGGCAAATAAATTCAGAATTTACTGGAATAACAGAAAACAAAACCTTAAAATAATGCTTATTTAAAACATAAATATGTTCAGACTAAATTAACAAGCTTCACTTCTTATACAAAGCACCAGAGGATTGAAATTGACAGATCTTACAACAAAAGAAAGATTTATGCGAGCTTTAGAATGCAAAGATGTGGACAAGGTCCCGGTCTGTTCAGTCACTCAGACAGGAACGATAGAGCTTATGGAGATATGTGGTGCGAAATGGCCTGAAGCCCATTTTGATGGTGAAAAGATGGCTACCCTGGCAATAGCAGGTCATGAGGTTGCAGGACTTGAAGCTGTTCGTTATCCTTTTGACGGAACGGATATTCCGCAGACCCTGGGTTGTAAGATCATCGAAGGGACCTATGATACACAGCCATCTATAGTAGATTTCCCATGCAAGGAACCAAAAGATGTTGATGATCTGGAAATTCCTGAGAACCTGCTTGAATGCGAAAGGGTAGCAACTCTCCTTAAAGCAACAGATATTGTAAAAGAAAAGATCGGTGACGAAGTCCCGGTAGTTGCAGGAATGTCAGGACCTGCTGCACTTGCAATGTCATTTGTAGGTGCAAAGAACTACCTTATGTGGTTCATTTCGAAACCTGACACAATGAAACAACTAATCAGGATCGGAACCGATATATGTATAGAATACTCCAACGCTCTTTTCGAGCATGGAGCTGATGTGATATGCCTGCCGGATTCAGAAGCAGGTCCTGACCTGATACCTCCTGAGTTCTTTGAAATGATGATACTGGATGAATATAAGAGATACAACCAAAAAATAAGCGGGAAAGCGATCGCTCACATCTGCGGCGATGCTTCCGATATACTCGAACCACTTTCCACATCAGGATTTGCCGGGATCAGTATAGAAGAAAAGGTAGATGTCGGATATGCAAAGAGCATCATTGGCAACAAGGCCTGCCTGATCGGCAATATCTCTCCTGTGGAAACACTGCTTGGAATGCCTCCGGAACAGGTAAAAGAAGAAGCAAAAGGATGTATCGAAGATGGAGTTGACATACTGGCCCCGGGCTGCGGTTTAGCTCCGCACACCTCACTTACTAACATCAAGGCTTTTGTTGCTGCAAGGGATGAGTACTATATGGAAAAAGATGAACTCTGAAATTACAGAGCTCCATGTCCGGAAACTGAAGTTATCCTGCATCACGATCTTCTTTATTTCCAGTTAACTCTTGCAGGCTCCCTGCCCGGAATTCCCCGGACCTTGTGTTCAGGATAACCGAACATCATACAGTACTGAGCTACATGACCCTGTGGAAGTCCCAGTTCATCCATTATTGGCTTGTATGATGTAGCTGCGATGGTAAGGAATCCTGCCCAGCATGTTCCGACCTCAAATGCCTGTGCTGCAAGCTCGAACCACGAAAGAGCTATGATGCTGTCAGTATATCCGGTCGGATCCTCAGCAGGAGTGTGGGCGATCACAAGATGCGGTGCTTCCCTGCAGATTGGGTCAACACCCATCTCATATGCAGAGATAAGAGCTGGAATCAGTGGTTTGAGAGGATGTTCTTCTCCACTTTCCATAACCTCACGCATCCAGTCGATACTCAAACCGGCTATCTTTTTCACTTCATCGGTATCGTGAACAATAGTCCAGTGTACAGGCTGCTTGTTCATTCCTGAAGGAGCATAACGGGTAATGTCAAGTATTGACTCTATTGTACTTTTATCGACGGGGTCATACCTGTAGCTCCTGATCGAACGACGCATCACCATATATTTACCGATCTCTGAAGAAGGTATTGAAGCTAACTTGTCATCCTGCAGCTGGTAGTAAATTGAATTAAACAAAGTAGAGATAGCGCCTTCAGGACAAAATACCTCACAATGTCCGCATTTTGCACAATATGCAGCAGCATCCTCAGGCGAGTAAGGAGTCTCACCTTCATTTGAAGGAAGGATTATAGACATCGGACATATCTCCACACATATCTCACAATTCGTGCACAACTCAGGGTCAATTGTAATTACAGTCATCAAGTCACCTTTACTCCAAAAAATAATGTTACTTAGTGTTTGTTACTGTAGCTTATATACTTTTCATCTGCAATCAGAATTTATTGCTGGAAAGCATATCGATAAATTTCTTATAACATCAGGCAACCCTGATATATGGGAAATTATCATGGGCGTTACAAGATCCATTGAAAAAAATAATGAAGAGCATACTTTCCATTGAAGGAGCGGAAAGTCCACCTGAAAAGAGCCTTCGGATTCAATCAAGTCCATAACTGGACCCATTCCTTTTGCTCGATGACTTCCATTCGGATGATCCGAAAGTGTACATAATGAGTATTCTCTGGCATCCTCACAGAAAAATCGAAACGGTCACACATATGCTTTCCGGAAAGGTCGAGCACGGAGACACCATGGGAAATAAAAGTCGCATTGGTCCGGAGAACCTGCTGATGTTCGGTGATGGTGATGAAATGGTTGTAATAGCCGGGAACAAAGGGCTGATATCCCTGCTTGTTTCAGCCAAGCCCATCAATGAAACGGTTGCATGGTATGGACCGAAAATGATTAATACAGAGGAAGAACTGAAAGTGGCTTTTGAAGAATAAAGGAACGGAACGTTCACCAAAACCTACAAAGCCGATCAATTCCGCGCCCCATTTTCTTTTTAATATCCAAAACATGATTACATTTATATACTGATAGTCTATTCTACGAAGCTCTGCTAATAATGGCATGATATATCTAAAAGATATAACTAATGGAATTTAATAACAAGGTCACAGATCATGTCAATATGATCTGAGAACAAGTTTTTTCTAGCAATCGTAGTATTTCAGCATTTAGTACTTCCAATTGCTTTTGCAATAACTTCTGGCCCTTTACTGGTATAACTTCACCAGCTATCAATGGTATCCTGCTTGTTTTTCCTTTAATGTACGGAGTATTCCCTACCCAGATGGCACAATAACATTTTAAAAATGGGATAAATATGGCATTTATAGAACAACTAAATAATGAAAAATCAAATTTTAAAAATGAGGTCCTTTCCGGGCTAACTGTTTCTCTGGCCCTTGTGCCTGAAGCTGTAGCCTTTTCGATCATAGCGAATGTTAGTCCATTGGTCGGACTATACTCTGCATTCATCGTTGGACTGATAACAGCAATCATAGGTGGCAGGCCGGGAATGATCTCAGGTGCTACAGGAGCAATAGTAGTTGTAATTGTGGCCCTGGTAGTCAGACACGGAGTTGAGTACCTCTTTGCTGCTGTGATCCTGATGGGAATAATTCAAATTAGCATTGGTTTTCTGAGATTAGGGAAATTCATCCGGCTTGTGCCACACGCAGTAATGTTCGGCTTTGTAAATGGGCTGGCCATAGTGATCTTCATGGCCCAGCTTTCCCAATTTAAATTTACTGATATTAACGGGATAGAGCACTGGTTAAGTGGACAGGCGCTTCTGGTAATGCTAGGTCTTGTAGGGTTGACCATGACGATCATCTATTTTATGCCAAAGCTGACAAAAGCAGTTCCATCTTCTCTAGCCGCGATCATAGTTGTTTCATCAATTGTGATCTATTTCCAGGTCCAGACAAGGACAGTCGGAGATATTGCCTCTATTGGAGGCGGTTTACCTGCTTTCCATATTCCACAGGTTCCGCTTAATCTGGAAACACTGAAAATTATCTTCCCTTACTCTTTAATTATGGCACTGGTGGGATTGATCGAAAGCCTGTTGACGCTTACAGTTATAGATGAAATGACTGAAACAAGAAGCAGGGCAAATAAAGAAACTGTAGCCCAAGGTATTGCAAACTTTGTTTGCGGTCTTTTTGGAGGAATGGGTGGATGCGCAATGATCGGACAAAGCCTTATCAACATAAATTCCGGTGCCAGGGACAGGATTTCGGGTATAGTTGCAGCTACAGGTTTGTTGATCTTTGTGTTAGTAGGTTCCTCTCTTATCGAAAAGATACCAATGGCAGCACTGGTTGGTGTGATGTTCGTAGTTGCGATCAGCACATTTGAATGGGCATCATTGAAAATATTCAGGAAAGTCCCTATTACGGATGTGATCGTAATGATCATCGTTGCAGGAATAACCGTAATCTACCACAACCTTGCAGTAGCAGTAATTGCAGGTGTTATTATTTCAGCACTTGCCTTTGCCTGGGAAAATGCCAAACTGGTACGTGCAAGAGAGATTATTGATGACAATGGGATCAAACACTACGAATTCTTTGGGCCGTTGTTCTTTGGCTCGGTTACCGAATTCCAGAATAGATTTGATGTTCTGAACGATCCCGATGAGATCATTATCGATCTAAAGGAATCAAGGGTTGCTGACCATTCCGCAATCGAAGCGCTGAACAAGGTAACTGAACGCTATGCCAGGGTTGGAAAAAAAGTTCACCTTCGACACTTAAGCGAAGATTGCCTGGTACTTCTGGACAATGCGTCTGCAATAATTGATGTGAACCATTGGGAAGACCCGCATTACAAGGTGCCATCCGATATATTGGGATGAGACATTAAAATGTGGCAGGTAGACCCAGTTCAATTGAAAAATAGAAGAGAATGTCATCTTAAACATATTGATGCCAGCAAAGCTGGCACTAATATGTTCTATAGTTATACCCGAAGATCACTCAGGTATGTTCGGGAACTCTGTCAGTTCTCCGCGATGATTTTTCAGGATGTACTTCTCATCATCCTTATCCCTGATATAATAATCCGGCATCAAAGGTATCTTACCAATGTTTGTGGCTATGACATACATTGGCTGAGCAAGTCCTGTGGTGTGGCCTCTGAGTCCGTCACGTATCAGTTCAGCTCCCTTCTCAACAGGGGTACGGAAATGATCGATTCCCGGTGCAGGTTCACAATAGAACAGATAGTAAGGCCTGATCCTTGCAGTCAATAATTTCTGGTGAAGTTCACGTATCGTCTTCACATCATCATTGATACCTTTAAGCAGAACTGCCTGATTTCCTACATTCACACCTGATGAAACAAGGTCATAGACTGCACGTTTTGTTTTCTCGGTGATTTCTTTAGGATGATTGCACTGTGTGTTCAGCCATATAGGCACATCGTGATAACCACCAAGTATCTTTTTCAGGTTCTCAGTGATCCTCTGTGGCAGAACTATAGGCAACCTTGAACCGATACGTATCATTTCCACATGAGGGATAGCACGGAGACTTTCGATAAGGTATTCGATCTTATCATCGGATAACAAAAGAGGATCTCCACCGGTTATCAGAACATCACGGATCTCTTCATGCTGACGGATCCAGTCAAGACCTTCATCAACATTGAAATCAAGTTCCAGGTCGTGGTCAACAACTAGTTCTTTCCTGAAACAATGACGACAATAGATACCGCACTTCTTGAAGACTGTAAAAGCGATCCTGTCCTTATATTGCCTGGCTATACTGTCAGGACGTACTTCATCTGTGGCCCTGTTCTCCTTCCAGACAAGATAATCGTGCATACCGTACTTGTTATGCTTTTCTTCAAGAGAAGGTATCACTTGTTTTCTGATGGGACATTCAGGATCGTCCCTGTCCATAAGAGAAGCAAAATAAGGTGTAGTACCCCAGTGTGTGTTAAGGGACTTGATGGCCTCTTTCTCAGAATGTGTTAAATTTATTATTTCTTCGAGCTTTTCTAAAGTATTGATCTGGTTTTTTATTTGATCTTTCCATTCTTCACTCATTATGGTGAATACTCCTTGGTCAAAGGTAGAGGTCATAAAATATATTATTTATGATAGAAATCAATAAATATTGAAATCCAAAATGCGTTAAAAAGTTCATAACCTGCTACAGTCCTTAAAGCTAAAATGCATTTGCAAACTACAAATGCTACCCGGTATAATGTAAAAGGTCATTGTATAAAAGTATTTGGAGTACTGTACACAAAATAATTTTCTGTTTCAGATCTCGATCAACACACTAAAGATACGAACCTCTATTTAATATTCCTTTACATTGGATAACTGCATATCCTTTGGTTCACTGATCCGCCCAATATCGAAAATTTTCTTTTGCTTATGACCGCAATATACTATTTTATAT
>JBNJIC010000094.1:0-8601 GCA_051749005.1 Halobacteriota archaeon
ATGATAAAATACAGGGATTAAAAAAGCGAAAGATCGTTCATTCGATCTTACGTGCTACTGTTTCAATAGCTTCTACAAGACTGTTCTTCGGCATGATGGTTGCAACTGGTATGCGGATTATCTTTTCAACTGTGGTACTGACGATCGGTGCACACACAAGTGCTTTGGCACCTTCCCTTTCGGCACGTACTGCGGCTATGATAGCTTCTTCCATTGATGTTGCGGAGTACTCCCTGATCGTACAAAGGGTTCCGGAGATCTTTCTTTTTGTTTCGTTTATGTTGTCCAGTACAGGGCGTGCAGCTATGACTGCAATGAACTCTCCTTTTTCAGAACCTTCTATTGTCCTGATGGTCTTCACTATCTGGCGAAGTGTTCTCATGTTCGGTTCCCTGTTTCCTGACATGAGTTTATATAGTGTACTTGGAGGAATATTTGCATATTCAGAGAACTCTATTGCTGTGAGCTCAAGGTCTTCTTTTATAACTTTTAACAATGTGTTCTGAAAGGCTTCGTCTGATTCAAAAGCAGCATCTATTACTTTATTTGCAACACTAATATTCACTCCTCCGCGTCAGTCTCATTTTCCATTTAGGATATATGCTACTTTATATTAATACTTTTAGGACATTACGAGTCGATATGTGGTAAGACTTAAATAGTGCATTTAGACGAAATATAATGTTACTGAGACTTATTATATAATTTACCAGGAGGTTTTTTTGTGAAGAAGATCACAACAATTACATTAATTTCTATTATGCTGGTCGCAGCTGTATTCCTTTCCGGATGTACTACTACACCAGATGAAGAAGCAGCGATCACAGAGATAAATATAGGCTACCAGCCAAGCACACACCAGATCTCCCATATGACAGCCATGGAAAAAGGCTGGTGGGCCGAAGATCTTGCACCATTTGGTGTTGAGAAAGTTAACGACTTCGAGTTCCCTTCAGGTGCTCCTGAGATGCAGGCAATGCTTTCAGGTGACCTTGATGTGGCGTACGTAGGGGCAGCACCTGTAATATCTGCTCTTGCTACCGGTCTTGATGCCAAGATCGTTGCAGGGGTCAACACACAGGGTTCAGATCTCGTACTGAGGCCGGAGATTCCTTATGAGTCTCCTGAAGATCTCAGGGGATTGAGCATTGCAACCTTCCCTCCGGGAACCATTCAGGATACAATTCTGAGGAACTGGCTTGTTGAGAATGGTCTTGATCCTGAAAACGATCTTGTAATAAAGGCAATGGGACCCGGAGATGCCAAGGCAGCTATTGCAGCAGGTCAGGTAGACGGAGTATTCCTGCCACATCCTTCTCCTACTTTCATTGAAGCAGAAGGAAATGGCCGCAGTGTACTTGCATCAGGAGAGATCATGACAGATCACCCATGCTGTGTACTTGTGGTAAGTGGCGATCTTATCAGGAATCACCCTGAAATGGTCGAACAGATCGTTATGACGCACATCAAGGCTATAGAATATGACTCTGCAAACCTTGAAGAGTCTGCTGAAACATATTCTACCAAGCTTACTGCTGATGAGGAGATAGTACTCGAATCCCTTGAAG
The DNA here is from genome assembly GCA_051749005.1 of Halobacteriota archaeon. Lineage (GTDB taxonomy): Archaea > Halobacteriota > Methanosarcinia > Methanosarcinales > Methanosarcinaceae > Methanococcoides. The sequence continues at coordinate 1,569 of JBNJIC010000094.1, forward strand.
ACTGGGATGGTGTCTGGTCTGCAGATCCACGTCCGCTTGTAGATTCAACAGTTGAATATGCAAACATACAGTATGAACTTGGATTCATTAATGAAGAACTTACAGCAGAGGATATCTTTGATGTACGTTTCTATGAAGCTGTGGCTGAGGAGTAAATAGAAACATACATTAATGAAAAAATATATATTGCCGGACCTGAGGGTAATCCCCTCAGTCATCCGGAGGCAACATGAGTAAAGATAATGTAAAAAGAATTTCAGGCAGGAGTATCGAAGTACTTTCTCTTGCTATTGCTATAATTGTATGGCAATTGGTAGCGACTTATATAGTTGCTGATAAATTCAAGCTACCAAGCTTTACTGATGTTATTTTTGCTTTTTTCAGGACCATCGAGACCGGTGCACTGTTCACTGATCTTGCTATAAGCCTCTTGCATTTCGGAATTGGTATCATTTCAGCATTGATTATAGGAATTCCTATAGGTGTATCAATGGGCTGGTTCAAAACCGCAAACCGTGCCTTTGACCCAATTATTGAGATTATAAGGCCTATACCTCCTCTTGCATGGATACCTTTTGCAATTATATGGTTTGGGCTTACGCATATCTCTGCAGGTTTTGTAGTGTTCGTTGGGGCTGTATTCCCGATAATCATCAATACTTTTGATGGTTTCAAAAGTGTTCCTAAGGTCTATGTAGAAGCTGCTAAGGTTCTCGGTTGCATGTCCAGCAGATCTCTTATCCGCCATGTCGCTTTACCTTCAGCACTGCCTTCTATTGCAGGAGGAATTCGGATAGCGATGGGTGTCGGATGGATGTGTCTTGTAGCTGCTGAAATGTTCGGGGTTAGCAACAGTGGTCTTGGTTATAAGATCTGGTGGCATTATTATCTGCACCAGATGGACTTTGTACTTGTTTATATGCTGATCCTTGGTTTCCTCGGTCTTTCAATAGACAGGATCTTCAGATGGTACGTTGATGGACGTCTACTTAAATGGCGTACAGGGGTCGTGGTATAATGGGTGAGGTAAAAGTAAAAGGTGTTTCCCTGGAGTTCGAAAAGGAGAATGGAGAATCCACCCTCGCACTGGACAATGTAAGCCTTGATATCAAAGACAAGGAATTCATCTGTTTCATCGGCCCTTCAGGCTGTGGGAAGACAACACTCCTCAGGACCATTGCAGGTCTTGAGACTCCAGATTCCGGAGAGATCACTCTTGACGGTGAAAAGATCACTGTAGCTGATTCCAAGAGGGGTATGGTATTTCAGGAATATTCACTGTTCCCCTGGAGAACGGTCATTCAGAACATCACATTCGGCCCGCAGATGAAAGGCTTAAGCAAAAGTGAATCTCTTGATAAGGCAGAAAAATACCTTAAGCTAGTTGGTCTCAAGCAGTTCAGGAACAGTTATCCATATGAGCTCTCAGGTGGAATGCGTCAGAGAGTTGCTATTGCACGTGCTCTTGCAAATGAGCCCAAGGTTCTTCTCATGGATGAGCCCTTCGGTGCACTGGACGCACAGACAAGGAACACATTGCAGAACGAACTTCTGGATGTGTGGGCAAAGGACCAGATCACGATAATATTTGTCACCCACAGTGTGGATGAGGCAGTTTTCCTTTCAGATAAGATCGTTGTAATGACTGCAAGGCCCGGAAAGATCAAAAAGGTCATCAATGTGGAACTTTCAAGGCCCCGTGACAGGACAAGTGCTGAAGCTAATGAACTGCGTCATAATCTTCTTGGAATGCTTGCGGAGGAAAGGCGGGATTGATCTCGCTAAATCGTTGCTGACCAAATCGGGACTGATTTTTGGACCGGACCCATTCGCATTTTCATTGATGATAGCTGAGTAATGGTCATATACGTTATGACCTTACATGTCGGAACGGACTATTAGTTTTGTTCCGGACTCAATTTCTTTTATGTCAACCTTTCCGATGAGCTCAAGTGCTTTGTCAGCTTTTGCAAAAGATACTCTGCATCCCGGTCTGATGGACATCTGATTTCCGCAAATGGCATGACCTGTGACATTTACATTGTCAAGCATTGTAAGGTTGTGGACAACATCAACGTTCCCGTGGATCTCACAGAGTGTGCTGATCAGTGCATCACCTGCTTTGATACTTCCTTTTACAAAGGATGCTTTTCCGAGTTCAAGTGATCCGGTTACTTCAAGGTCCTTCCAGAAGTTAGCACCTGAACCGATGATCATGTTCCCATCGATCCTGACACTGTCTTCGAAAAATGCTTTCCTGCGAACAATGTAAGTATTCGTTTCCGGGTGATATTTGATAAATCTCTTGTCCATTTATGTTCCACATCCATGGCCTTAAATGCAGATCGGTTCCTGTTCTGTAATATAATTGCTATAGGTATTCTATTAATCTTTCTTTTTTACTTTCTTTTATTTGGCATATTTTCCTTTAAGATTCCCAGTGTCATCAGTGATAGTGAAGTTGCTGTGACATCGCCTTCTCCTTTTCCCCATGAACCACCGGGATTCTGCTTGGAAAGCAGCCACTTCTCTGATATTTCAAGCTCTTCATTAAATCCTGCAATGGATAATGCCTGGATCACAAGGTTACTTGTGGATATGAATTTCCACCCCCCATTATCATTTCTTTTTGAAAGGATCCATTCGGCATGTTCCCTGATGAATCCGGAATAAATCTCCCGATTCTCCCTGCTATTTTCTTCAATGAGGTATCCCTGCCTGACCAGAGCAGTTATGATAAGCGAAGTCGTTCCCACATGCTTCCATTTCTCATCATAGTTCTCAACAAGCCACCTGCAACCTTTAGAATCATAAATTCCCATATCTGCCAGCGCTATCAATGCATAGGTGGTATCATAAACGTCATTTTCCCAGGAGCCATTGTCCTGTTGTCTGGAGATGAGCCACTGCAGGCTATCTCTTATGTCAATATCAATGGGATGTTTTATATCAGATCCGATCTCCGATTCTGCAAGTGCCGAACAGGCTCTTGCGGTTTCCCTTATGGACCCGTCCCAGTTATCGCCTCTCCTGAGCTTTAACAGGCGTGAAGAATATTTATTTTCAACATTCCAGATACTACAGGCATTTATGAGACGTGCAAGCTCCTTTGAAGTTGATGCATCCTGCCTTTCAGTCCATTCAAATGCCCTTTTTATTGCATCTTCCATGCGATAGATGATGCATGCATGTTTATTTAGTGTTTTTCATGGAAATTTTAAAGGTGCCTTTCCTGGTCCTCTTTATGTTTGCCGGGATTCTTCTGTTTGCGTGTCAAAATAAACGTTGTCTGTTGATACATTTTAAATTGGAGGCTGATTGCAGATAAGGCATTTAAAAATAATTCCACCTTATAAGCGCCGTTTCATACAGGCCGAAGATAGTTTCAAATATCGATTAAGACGGCCTGATTTATAGATAGATAGATAGGTCAATCTTTAATGATCTATTATCTGTTTAAAAAAGAGAGTCAAAAGGCATTCCAAAAATAGAAACAGCATATCTCAGAAATGCCTTTCCTGAGTTTATTATTTTACGAATTCTTCCACGGCATCCACGATCTCATTGAATACTTTGTACCATTCGGAATCGCCTTTGATGTCCTCATGGACCTTTCCACTGTCGCTAGTGGCTGCAACTACTGTTTCGATAGGTAATGTGCCAAGTACTTTCACTCCGAAGTCCTCTGCTGCACGGGATACTCCGCCAGAGCCGAATACATGGATCGTCTCATTGCAGTGAGGGCAGATTATACCGCTCATGTTCTCTACCATTCCTATTACAGGAACTTCTAGCATATTTGCGAAGTTGAGTGACTTCCTGACACTTGTAAGTGCAACGTCCTGTGGTGTTGTGACGACAACAGCACCATCGAGATTTCCGATGAGCTGTGCAATGCTTAGTGGTTCATCTCCTGTTCCGGGTGGCAGGTCAATTATCAGGTAATCAAGTATTCCCCAGTCGACCTCTTCCAGGAACTGCTTTATAGCACCCATCTTTGCAGGACCTCTCCATATGACCGGAGAGTCGTCGCTTTCCAGAAGGAGCCCCACTGACATCACTTTAAGATTATCGCTGACCGGAACCGGTACGATACCTTTCTCTCCTACAAGAGGTCTCTGACCTTCCACTCCGAACATTGTCGGGATAGTAGGGCCGTGAATATCGCTGTCAAGAAGACCGACCTTGTAACCGCGATCGGCAAGCGTTGCAGCAAGGTTGGCGGAGACTGTGCTTTTTCCAACACCGCCTTTTCCGCTCATGACCATGATCTTTTTCTTTATGCCTCTGAGATTAGATATTAGTTTTGGTTCCTCTGGCTTCGTGTTAAGCAGACTTTCCGGTGATTGAACATTGGATGACATTTTACATCTCCTTTTATTATTTATGAGTGACCAGGACATCAGTTCGATTCTTTCTGGTCTTTGATGCTGACATAGTTACCGCCCTTGATCTCTATTGCTTTGCCTGTGGTCAATGCAAAGGCTATCTTTTTTCTTGCACTCTTAAGATCTTCCCAGAATGCACGCCTTGAGATGCCCATCTGTGTTGCTGCTTCCTGTTGCTGGAGTCCTTCATAATCCACAAGTCTTAATGCTTCCAGCTCTTCCACTGCAACGGAGATTACCTCAAGCTCCGAAAGTGCAACTCCGCGTGGCTTAAAATAGAATCCCTCGGGGTTACATTTGACCCTTCTGGGGCTTTTTGGTCTTCCTCTGCATGTCATAGCATCTTATCACTTCATATTTTAGCATCTATATAAGGGATTCCCATAATACTTTTATATTTATTCACATTTGCTCTATATAGTTCATTTTTAGATTATCGTTAATATTGTTCTTAATAAGAAATGGTAACAGAGTCCGGATAAGCAAAAGGCTATTATGTATTTTCATAGTTACTATATTAGAACTAATTGAGGAGACACTTTAATGGATAAAGACATGCTGATGTGGGACGAGACCATTTTCAGGGATGGTAGTGTTCTTGAACTGGACTACCTTCCTGATCTTTTTTCACATCGTGAGTCACAGATGCAATCCCTTATGTACAGCCTGCGCCCCGCACTCAGGGGAATGCGGCCTCTCAACAGCCTTCTCAGCGGTCCGCCAGGCACCGGAAAGACAACTACTGTCATGAAAGTCTTCGAGGAAATGAAAAAGCATACTCAGGCTGTGGTCTTTGTAAAGGTCAACTGCCAGATGGACTCCACAAAGTTTGCTGTTATTGCAAGGGTCTACAAGGCACTTTTCAAGGTATCTCCGCCTTCATCAGGTGTTGCATTCAGGAAACTTTTCGAGAAGGTCATGAACTTCCTGATTGAGAATGAGAAGACACTGGTATTGTGTCTTGATGATATCAATTATCTCTATCATGAAGGAAATGCTGATGAAGTAATGTATTCCCTGCTCAGGGCCCACGAACTGTTCCCTGGCGCAAGTGCAGGTGTTATTGCTATCGTAAGTGATACGGGGAAACTCTACCAGTTCGATCCCAAGGTTAACTCTGTGTTCCTTCCGGAAGAAATAGCATTTCCACGTTATGATTATGATGAACTTCAGGATATTATTGGCAGGAGGATCGATCTTGCGTTCTATCCGAATGTCGTATCAGATGAAGTGAAGGATACTATTGTGGAATATGTTGATATGACAGGTGACCTTCGTGTTGGTATTGATCTTCTGAAACGCTCCGGACTTAATGCTGAAAGGAGAGCAAGCAGGATAATATCTGTTGATGATGTGGAGGATGCATATGAAAAATCCCGTTTACTGCATCTTGGGAGGAGCATTATTTCCCTTACATCGGATGAGAGGACCCTTCTCGGATTTATCGCAAAGCAAAAGGAATGCCAGACAGGAGATCTTTACAAGCTTTTCCATGAACAGACAGGTCTTGGATACACACGCTTCTATGACATGGTCAATAAGCTTAATGATGCACGCTATGTGACCACTGATTTTTCCGGTAAGGGCACACGAGGTCGTACAAGGATCGTAAGACCACGATATCACCCGGAAGATATTCTCAAATGTCTTGAACAACTATGAGGTTGGATGATGGAAACAAGGACCAAAGTATGGCTTACAGAGGATGGAAAACACATAATTGGTGCAGGGAAGGTAAATCTCCTAAAAGCCATTGATGAGGGACGTTCTCTAAGCAAAGCATGCAAAAAAATTGGTATTTCCTACAAGCACGCATGGATGATCCTGAAAAAAATGAACGAAAGAGTGGAGCATGATGTCGTCTATACTGTGAGGGGTGGAAAGGATCAGGGGACTTTCCTGACCGAATACGGCAAGCTACTTATAGATGAATATGAAGCAAGTCGGACCTACATTAATGAAACTGTTGGTGATGATACCTCATGGGAGAACATCTCTTTCAAATTATCTGCCCGCAACAAACTGCCGGTAAGGGTTCTTAAAGTTGAGAACGGCGATATTGTCTCCAAAGTGAAGCTCGAAGTAGATCCGTCAGTCCTTACATCAATTGTAACATCAGAAGCAGTGGAGCGTCTTGATCTTAAGGAAGGGGATGAACTGTTCGCGATCATTAAATCGACTGAGGTCATGCTTGCAAAACCTTCTCATATATCTGATGAAATTGAGGATGAATAAATATGGGCTCTATCAGTATTTTTTCATGGAATGTGAATGGTTTGAGGTCGATGGTGAAAAAAGGTTTTATTGAGTGGGTTGGCGAAATACAGCCTGATATTCTGTGCCTTCAGGAAACAAAGGCACAGGAAAGGCAGCTTCCCACAAAACTTCGACATATAGATAACTATATTCCTTATTTTTTCTCAGCTGAAAGAAAGGGTTACAGCGGAGTTGCCCTGTATACAAAAATCCCTCCTGAGAATGTGGAATTTGGTCTTGGTGAGAAACGTTTTGATGTAGAGGGAAGGACGATAATTGCAGAATATGATTATTTTGTTCTTTTCAACATCTATTTCCCTAATGGAAAAGCTTCTGATGAGAGGCTCCGGTACAAGATGGATTTCTATGATGCGTTTATGGAAAGAGCA
>JBNJIC010000095.1:0-7463 GCA_051749005.1 Halobacteriota archaeon
GCCACGGATATATCCCGGTTCAGTTCCATATGAGGATTATAGAATACCGGCGCTTCTGATGGTGGAAAAGACACACCCTCAGGAGGCACCGGAACAAGGACCGTTGTAGTACCTTCGGTTACCTTTTTGCTCTTCATCTGCATACTGCACGGAGTACAGCCCGCCATCATTTAACGATAACGGTATGGTTCATTGCAGCCCATGGAGGAACTGTGAAATTATAGGTTCCTGCCTCATTGAAAGTATAATTGAACTGCATGCCGGGAGCAATCCTCTCTTCTTCCCAGAGATTGTCTTCACTGATAACCTCAAACATCAGCTTCCTATCTTTCATCTCGTTTCTCCAGAGAATAGTATCCCCACTGTTGATCTCAATATAATTTGGTATGGCAGTATACCTGTCCAGCCTTCCAAGCCTTATCATGTAGGTCTGCGGCTCGATGACCTCACCATTGTCGTCAACCAAAATATCATTATCAGCATCATCAGAGAGGTTCTCTTCAGGAACATCTACAGGTGTTTCATTATCTACAGCAGGTTCTTCCCCATTGTCCCCGATACATCCTGCCATCAATATAGATGATAGCACCAATATCAATACCAGTATTTTACTTTTCATTTGAATTCACAATGATATTTGGTTATCAATATCTTATAAAGGTTGCCTGCAACGGTGACAGATACATATTTAAGTTACAATTCTAATTTGAAATATCATTTATTTGCGTTGATCTACGCAAAAGAGGTGAACGAATTGACAGAAAAAAACAACGTCGGAGAAAAGATACGCCAGATCCGTGAGAATCATGAGATGTCCGTGGAAGAACTGGCAGAAGAAAGTCAGAGCAGTGTGGAACTTATAGAGAAGCTTGAAGCAGGTGAACTTATTCCATCATTGACCCCTCTTTTGAAGATCGCGCGTGCACTGGGAGTGCGCCTGGGAACGTTCCTTGATGATATTCCACAAAGTGGTCCTGTATTGGTAAGGAACGGAGCTTCAGCCAATGTAGTTCGCTTTTCAGGAAAATCCAGGAACCCCGAAGAAAGCGCACTTGAGTTCCATTCACTTGCAGCAGACAAGCAGGACAGGAACATGGAGCCATTTATTATTGATGTCCATCCGTTCAGCCATGAGGAGGAGCACGAGCTTTCATCCCATGAGGGAGAAGAATTCATCTACGTGCTTAACGGAAGCATAGAAGTGACATACGGCAGAGAGAACTATGAACTTTCCGCAGGAGACAGTATCTACTACGACTCTGTTGTACCACACGATGTCCATGCAACAGAATCAAAAGCAAGAATACTTGCTGTAGTCTACACACCTTTCTAAGGGATAAGAAATGTTCGTTACAACTGTGACACCAAGATTTGGAGATATCGACGGCCTTGGCCACGTAAATAACACCGTACTTCCGGAATGGTTCGAGCTGGCAAGAAACCCCATATTCAGGATGTTTGAACCTGATCTTGATCTTACACATGGGAAATGGAACCTGATAATGGCAAGGATCGACTTTGACTTCATTGGAGAGATGTTCTTTGACGGCGATGTTGAAATAAGAACTTATGTTCAGAAAATCGGGAACAGCTCATTTACCTTATTGCACGAGGCATGGCAAAAAGGAGAGATGAAGACCAGAGGAACTGCCGTTCTGGTACATTATGATTTCATAAACAAGAAGTCGGTTCCATTACCTGATGAAATCAAAGAGGCATTAAGTGAGCATCTCGTTTCAGATTGATAAGAACGAACGAAAAACAAAAAGGACCTGATATCATGCTATTTACTGAATCTACAATTGGTGAGTTCTTTGAGGAACAGGTTAGAACCGATCCTGGCAGGGATTTCATTGTCTATCCTGACCGAAACCTGCGCTTTTCATACAAAGAGTTCGATGAAAGAGTTGATGACCTTGCGAAAGGCCTCCTGTCCATAGGGATCACAAAAGGCGACCATGTAGGTATATGGGCACGCAATGTCCCTGACTGGCTGACCTTCCTATTCGCAACTGCAAAGATAGGTGCAGTACTGGTGACAGTCAACACCGCATACAAGAGCCATGAGCTTGCATATGTTATGAAGCAATCAGACATGAAAGCACTCGCCATTGTTGACCACTTCAGGGATGTTGATTACGTAGAGACCATCTACAACCTGGTGCCAGAACTTAAAACCTCCAAAAGAGGAAACCTCAGGAGCGAGGAATATCCAAAGCTTGAGAGTGTCATTTTCATAGGACAGGAAAAGCACAGAGGAATGTACAACAGCGCTGAACTTCTTCTTCTCGGAAAGCACACCGAAAGGGATGAACTTGACCGCATCAAGAAGACACTCGACTGTGAGGATGTTATCAACATGCAGTACACTTCAGGAACAACAGGTTTCCCGAAAGGTGTCATGCTCACGCACAAGAATATTCTCAATAACGGGTACTACATAGGTGAAAGGCAGAAATTCACAAAAGAGGATAGACTTTGCCTTCCAGTACCGCTGTTCCACTGTTTCGGTATCGTTCTCGGTGTTCTTGCAATCCTTACCCATGGCGGAACACTTGTGATGATAGAACTGTTCGATCCGCTTCTGGTACTGGCAGCTGTCCAGAAGGAAAAATGTACAGCCCTTTACGGTGTTCCTACAATGTTCATCGCAGAGTTCTCACATCCAATGTTCGAGATGTTCGACATGTCCTCACTGAGGACAGGTATCATGGCAGGATCCCCATGCCCTATTGAGGCCATGAAGAAGGTCATCGATGATATGAACTGCAAGGACATAACTATTGCATACGGCCTGACAGAAGCATCCCCGGTTTTTACCCAAACAAGCACTGACGATTCCATCGAGCGACGTGTCAGTACAGTGGGTACTGCAATGGACCATATAGAGGTCAAAATCGTGGACCCTGATACCGGTGAGATCGTAGGCCCGAACGTGCAGGGAGAAATATGCTGTCGTGGATACAATGTTATGAAAGGCTACTACAAGATGTCTGATATGACCGAAAAGGCCATTGATAAGCATGGATGGCTGCACAGTGGAGATCTTGCAACTGTGGATGAAGACGGCTATTACCGCATCACCGGAAGGATAAAGGACATGATCATCCGCGGTGGAGAAAATATCTACCCAAGGGAAATCGAGGAGTTCCTCTACACGATTGATGGCATAAAAGATGCACAGGTAGTAGGCATCCCTGATGAGAAATACGGAGAGATCGTAGGAAGTTTTGTTATCCTTAAAGATGACTCCAATCTTACACCAGAGGATATCAGAGACTACAGCCTGACAAAGATCGCACGCTACAAGGTTCCGAAACACATCTTCATCGTTGAGGAATATCCAATGACAGCAAGTGGAAAAGTTCAGAAGTTCAAACTGCGGGATATGGCAGTGGAACTGCTGGAAAATCAGGACAAATAAAAAGATCTCATTAAAAGGGTCTTCAGGAGACCCTTTAAATTTTATTTATAACATCGGACCATAATTAGAAATAACCAGAATTCCAGAGATTTATTCATAAAGCGAGATATCATATTTCAGCTTTGTGATGTTGGCAGCACATTTAGATCCGTCTTTAACGAAATCACTGATATGCTCCTTGAGTACTGAAGGGTGTGAAATTCCGGCAAGTCTCAGCGTCACACTTCCACCACAAAGGAATACAAATGTAGGCGTTCCTTCAACCCCGTACCTTTCCGCAGTCCAGGGATTCTTCTCTGCATCGATCCTGATGAACTTGCATAATTTTCCGAACTGTTCTCCATATTCCCTGAAATAGGGGTCTATTGCCTTGCAATGCGGACATGTTGTAAGATAGAACATTACCACAACCGGCATTTGTTCCTTTTCTACCAGTTCTTCCCAGTTACCATCAGTTGCTTCAACTATAAGTTCTTCCTGCATGATATCCCCATATAATTAATGCAAGTGATGAAATAAATAATCACTGTTTTTAATCCTTAGCATTATGAAACCCATTTCATGAAAATAGCATAAACCTGTCAGGCACAATGAAATACAGTTAACTAACCCTGATAAGCATCTCGCTCTCAATTCCAACTAGTATAAGTACAAGAAATTCTCTATCAGGTTATCCTTCAAATTGAACCCAAAGGAGAAACTGAAAAATGTATCCCAAAGATGTGATGCTCGGAAATGAATCCATAGGCAACCTTATAGTCAAACTATCTGTACCAGCAATCGTAGGACTGATGGTACAGGCACTATACAATCTTGTGGACACAATTTTCATTGGAAGAGGACTGGGAGAGCAGAGCATGCTGGGGATTGCAGGAATTTCCGTGGCTTTCCCTGTACAGATCCTCATGATGGCAATTGCTCTGGGAGTCGGTATCGGTGGCTCTTCAATAATCTCAAGATCACTTGGTAAGAAAGATATATTAAAAGCAGAAAGAACAGTTGCCAACATGATCACACTGGTTCTGGTAGCCAGTATTGCTTTCACGATACTTGCTTTAATTTACCTTGATCCTATGCTGAAGGTCTTTGGGGCATCCGATACTGTACTTCCTTTTGCCAGTGAGTACACCCGTTATATAGTCATCGGAACAACATTCTTCACCTTCTCTGCAGCTATGAGCAATTCAATACGTGCAGAAGGGAATACGCATTTTGCAATGGGGATTATGGTCCTTTCCAGCATTGCAAACATCATCCTTGACCCCCTGTTCATCTTCGAGTTCGGGATGGGTGTAAAAGGAGCGGCTATCGCCACTGTGATCTCACAAATTATTGGTTGTGTCATGGTCATCTACTATTATGTAAGCAGCATGAGCAGGGTCAACCTTATAGCATCCTACATGAGACCGGACACAGGAATACTTTCTGAAACCATTTCCATAGGAATGTCAGAGTTCGTTTTCAACGTGGTTGAAAGTAGTCTTTTTCTTCTTTTCAACCAGAGCCTGCTGTTCTATGGAGGAGACGTGGCTATCGCAGTCTTTGGTATTGTTATCAAGGTATTCATGCTCACACTAATGCCTATCATCGGAATAAAACAGGGAATACAGCCGATCGTGGGATATAACTACGGAGCTAACGACTTTGTCCGGGTCAAAAGAACGATATCAATTTCAAATTACATCGTTACAGGAATATGCATCCTGAGCACTGTTATAGTATTCCTCATACCTGAGCATATCATGCGTATCTTCAGCAATGACCAAAAGCTCATAGAAATGGGAATCACTTCCTTGAAGATATCATTCCTTATGATGCCATTCATCGGTTACCAGGTGGTAGCCACAGCCCTGTTGCAATCTCTTGGAAAGTCAAAAGGATCACTTATAGTAACTCTTTCCCGGCAGATCATATTCCTGCCACCACTGGTAATAATACTACCCTGGTTCTTCGGACTCAACGGCATCTGGATATCATTTCCCATATCCGATTTCCTTGCCTGTCTGGTTGCGGTTCTGATTACAAGGAAAGAGATGGCCATGATGAAGCATGAAAATGTGGAAAAGGTATAAAAAAACAAAAAATATCGGAAAATAAAATGGAAACTTCAATGGTTTCCATTATTCAATGATGAAAAATGGGAAATCGATGATAAAAAAATGATGAAAGGCAATTCCTATTCATTATTTATTGATCACGTTTTATATTTCAGATCCCGCCTTTTCAATCATTCAATTGTTCAATTATTCAGCACCCTGATTCTTCTTCCGATAATAAAGATATATCACAATTGAAGAGAGAGCAATTAGAATTACTGCGATGGAAAGCGGACTTCTTATCCATCCCATATTTAACTGGCCCTCGACCATTGTCTTGCCTTCAAGAGCTACTTCATCCTCAGGATTAATGACCAAAGCCTGTTCGAAAGATTTCATTGCCTCCTCATAATAGCCAAGTTCATGCTGGCTGTAACCCTGACCCACAAGTGAAAGGTAATGGTCTGGTTCGATCTCAAGAGCAGCTTCAAAAGCATCAAGTGCTTCATCGTAGCGACCAAGGTCATACATAATGCGACCAAGGTTATAAAGCACATCAACATCGCCTGCAAATATCTCAACTGACCTTTCATAGGATATCAATGCCTTTTCCGGATAACCAAGCTCAGAGTAAGCATCACCCCTGCCGGCCCATGCCTTTGCATAGTTTGGATCTGCTTCAATTGCTGCATCGAACACCTCGATGGCCTGCTCATATTCAGCAAGTGCAAAGAGTGAAAAACCTTTTCCGCTCAATGATTTAACATAATCCGGCTCGATAGAAATTGCATTATTAAAGGATGCTATTGAATCTTCATATTCTCTCATACCATAGAGAGAGAAGCCCTTGCCCGACCATGCAGAAACATATTCAGAATCCTCTGAGATCACATGGTCGTAAGCATCTATAGCAGCTTCATAGAGTCCGAGACCATAGAGAGCATCGCCCTTCCCCACCCATGCGACCAGATAATCCTCATTCAGCCCAACAGCCGTTTCGAAATTATCGAGAGCTTCTGAAAAACGATTCAATTCAAGAAGTGAATAACCTTTACCGGAATATGAGTATATGAACTTCTGATCGATAGACAGAGAAATATCGTATGCTTCAAGAGATTCTTCATACTTGCCGAGCTCGTACAGTATCCTTCCCTTTCTGTACCATATCTGGGCATTATCAGCACCAATAGTTGTTGCTTCATCATAAATTAACCAGGCTTCCTCATATCTCTCAAGCTTTATGAGAGAATCCGCCTTGCCTGCATATGCATCCATGGAAGAAGGGTTATACTTGAGAGCATTATCGTAAGCATCTATAGCTTTCTCATAATCTCCAAGATAATAGTGTGCATCAGCTTTCCCCAGCCATGCCGCCGCGTGTGTCTTGTGCAATGATATCGCAAAATCGAATGCATTCAAAGCACCTTCGTAGTCTTCTTCTTCAAGCATATCGTTCCCGCTGGCCACCCATTTTGTAACAGTGGAAGCACTTACCGGAACAATCAAGAACATCAATAGAATTAAAATAGAGGCTGTCAGAAGTAATACTCTTCCAGCGTTAGATCTTTTTATTCTGGCCAATTCCATATCGTTTGACAACGAACCACCTTTTCAAATTATGAAATACATAAACAAATTTATATGTAAGATTTAATGCATGAGATATATGTCTTTTCAATGAAAAAGAAAAAAAAAAGACAGTAAGAGAACAATCACAAGAGAAAAATAAGAAAGACGGAGGAAACATCAATCCAGCCGTTCCCCACATTCCTCACAGAATTTTGCGTTATCTTTTACCTGTTTTCCACAATTCGGACACTTCCTTATCTCCGCTTCGGAACCAATATTTGAACGCTGAATAAGACTGTCAGAGATATTAGTGGTCCTTATGTTATACTGCATAGAACCCATATCAACAAAAAGCTTGATGTCTGTCCTCTTTTCGATCTCTTCAAGCATCTTATGGTAGAACCCCGTAAGTGCTTCTTCCTTCTCAGACCATG
>JBNJIC010000095.1:7473-8524 GCA_051749005.1 Halobacteriota archaeon
CTGAGGATCAGGCGTGACCTGCGCTTTCCGACGACTTCAACGTAAGAAGCATATTTCAATCCGCTGACCCCTTCGGCATAGAACCTTGCCACACCTGTGAAAAGGCTTGTTGTTGAAGTAGTCTCCGGTTCGATCATATACATATTCATATCCTTGAGAACACGTGTAGCAATATCAAAAAGGTTCTCTGCAGGGATCTCGAGGTCTTTAGAAGACTCCTCTGCAGAGATAAGGGTTGTTACCAATGACCTCCAGGAGGCTTCATCGATCTCCCTGACGTAAAGTACAGGGCAGACCACACTTATCATCTTACCCTCAAGGTCAACATGGCTGCGCTTCTTTGTGTTGTAATCATAGTAATCAATGCCAGCCGAGATCTTACAATCACCACACTCCCCTGTGGGACGAACTTCGAAGGTTACAGTCTTTCCTTCGTCAGACTCGAGCATGGAAATTGTCTTCTCCGGCTCTTTTAACAGGAAGACATCCGGTACGAAAAGCTTTATCCTGATGTCCCCGATTGGCTCAGAAGTATGGTTTTCCACCTTTACCTTGTACTGCAGCATAGCACCACGGTAGTAAAATGCTGATTTTACGACAATGGAAGTGCTTTCTTTAAGAGGGGAAGATGGGATTTTACTTCCCCCGTCCATCGGAGGAACGATTGAAGCTTTCCCGGAATCACTGATCTTTTCAGCAACATCAACAGTTTTGCCGGACTTTCCATTTGAGGTCTTTTTTGCTGAGGGAGCAGGACCAAATCTATCAGTTGGAAGCTTCTTTGAACTTTGTTTTCTCTTTCTTGCTTTAATTATACCTCGCATGAAGAACACGAAAAAGATGAAGGCAAGTACAAGAAACCCAACACCATAAAGGTCGTCATCGCTATTGTAATCACTGTAATCATCATAATATGTGGCGTCTCTGGTGTCATAGTCATCATATACTGTACTTTCAGTGTCCTCTGAGGTTCTCAAGAAATCCGAGACAGAATAATACTGCACCTCTCCTGCCGATATGTAAAAAATACCCTGCATATCATCGTCATACG
>JBNJIC010000096.1:0-8462 GCA_051749005.1 Halobacteriota archaeon
TCGGATGGAACTTATTCCTTTACGGTTCCATATTCCACACTTGGTCCGATTATGGGTGAGACACAGTTCGATACCATGCCTGCAGGACCTTACACGATCACCCATGGCAGTGTTGTTGAAGAGGTTGATGTAAGTGAAAGGGATGTACTGGACGGAAATGTGATAGAGGTATAATGCACATTGGTTGTGCATTCTCCCATCAATGTGATCTGTAATTTTTTGGTGGGGGGTTTCCCTCTTATAATTTGATAATGAACTTTCAATGGAAGTACCGATCAATATCAAAGATATGATAGTTATGCTATAAGAGATGTTTAAATGGAAATAAAAAAAGCCGTAATTCCTGCTGCAGGGCTTGGAACCCGTTTCCTGCCGGTGACCAAGTCCATGCCTAAAGAAATGCTTCCGATAATCGATAAACCTGTGATCCATTATGTGGTGGAGGAGGCCATTGCATCAGGGATCGATGATATCATATTTGTGACTGGAAGGAGCAAACGCTCTATTGAGGACTATTTTGATGACTCTCCTGAGCTGGAGATGCATTTAAGGGAGAAGCATAAAGATGAGCTTCTGAAGATGGTTGAAGACATCTCTTCCATGGTGGACATTCACTACATCAGACAGAAAGAGCCAAGAGGGCTAGGGGATGCTATCATGACCGCTGAGAAGCACATCAGCGGGGATCCATTTGCTGTTCTTCTTGGTGATGATATCATTGTAAATCACACTCCATGTATCCGCCAGCTAATCGATGTGTTCAAAAAATACAGATGTTCCACTATTGCAGTTGAAGAGGTCCCGCAGGAGAAGGTCAGCAGTTACGGTATAATAAAAGGTAAACCTCTGGATGAGTCTTTGTACATCCTTGATGACATTGTGGAAAAACCTTCCATTGAGGAAGCTCCATCGAACATCGGTGCCATAGGCAGGTACGTGTTCACCCCTGAGATATTCGATTGCATCAGGGATGCCGGTGCAGGAGTTGGCGGCGAGATCCAGCTTACGGATGGTATACGTATGCTAAACGAAACGCAGAAGGTCTATGCTCACAAGTTTGCAGGGCGGCGCTATGATACCGGTGACAAACTGGGCTATGTTCAGGCTGTAATTGACTTTGCACTTCGCAGTGAGGATTTCGGTCCCAGTGTAAGGGAATACCTTAAAGGAATTCCGGACCTGTGATTCCTCTTTGCTCCTGTCACAAGGATCTTTAATTTTTCCGCTACTTACAAATATAATCGCGTAAAAGCTACATCACAGGTGACAATATTGGAAAGTAAGATCAAAGGAAAGGCATGGATCTTTGGTGATGATATCGACACGGATGTTATCATTCCGGGAAAGTATCTCAGGACCACCGATATGCAGGTATTTGCCGATCATGCAATGGAAGGTGTTGATCCTGATTTCTCTAAAAAGGTGGAAAACGGAGACGTTGTGGTCGGAGGTAATAATTTCGGCTGCGGTTCCTCAAGGGAACAGGCTGCGCTTGCCCTTAAGTATGCAGGGGTTGCCTGTGTTGTTGCGAAGTCGTTCGGACGCATCTTTTTCCGTAATTCCATCAATGTCGGTCTTCCCTTAATGGAAGCTGATATCGAGTGTAACGAAGGTGACATTGTTGAGGTCGACCTGCCCGAAGGAAATGTGAGAGTTAACGGGAAGGATCACAAGGGCAACAAACTTCCGGATTTCCTGCTTGAGATCCTCACTGATGGCGGTCTTGTGGAACACCGTAAGAAATTACAAAAGCAGAACAAGTAACGTGGCCCATGATATTTCCAGATGAATACAAGTATGTCGGAGTGACCGGCATACACCCGGATGATGCAGAAGAGAACATCATCTATTTCCTTTCCGAATACATGATCGTTGAGGACCTTGTAGGTGAGGATGAGGTAGAATACTCCATTTATCATGTGACAAAGAAAGGCGACGACCTTTTGCGTGATGTGGAAAAGCTCGAGCTGGTCGCAGCGAAGGAGCAGGTCATAAAGTATGACCAAAAGCTGAACATAAAGGACCGTGCCCTTCTTATCGAGACTGCAGTGGATCTCTGTAAGGATGGGGTCAACACTGTCATCTTCACAGGTGTGGACAATCACGTTACTTTTGTCCATGAACCCTCATTATCCGAGATCATAGAGATCGAGATCGTTGATGTGGTACCTCCGGAACCTTCCTGGCTGTCCCTGGTTATAAGAAGGCTTGAAGCAAGTGGTATCTTCGGGGATTTCAGTGTGCGCTTTACCGGGAACGTTATAGACCTCTCGCAGTTCGAAGGTTCGAAAACAGTCTTCCCATGTTCTTGCTCGGGACTCAAAGGCAAGTTCCTTGACTGCGATACAATAACTGAGGATGGAACTTTGCTCGTGGGCTGTGAGATCTCTAAGAAGCTTTTTGAGACACGTTTCCCTGATGTGGAGTACTCACTGGTGAACATCTGTCCTTTCAAGTCCGATATCTTCGAACCCACAAAGCCTTTCATCACCAGGTGTTGCCGCTCAGAGAAGTCAGGTCGGGTCACCATCAACGGTATCGAAGGCGTAGTAGTTCACTGGGGAGCATCCGAGTTCTTCGTGGCAGAAGCTATCCGGGACCTTGCACTGGACCTTGCGGAAAAGAGGAAGTGAGTTATGTCTGAAAAAATGAGAGTTGCAATTGTCGAAGGCGATGGAATTGGCAGGGAGGTCATCCCTGCGGCTGTGGAGGTCCTTGATGCATTTGGTCTTCCCATTGAGAAGGTCCCTCTTGAGCTGGGATATGGGAAGTGGGAAAAGTGCGGTATTGCCATTGATGATAATGACCTTGATGTGCTGAAAAGCTGTGATTGCGTTCTTTTCGGAGCGATCACAACTCCACCTGATCCTGATTACAAGAGCGTGCTCCTCACCATACGCAAGGAGCTTGACATGTATGCCAACATCCGCCCTATCAAGCCTCTTCCCGGCGTCACAGGGGTGACCGGCAGGAGTGACTTCGACTTTGTGATCGTGAGGGAGAATACCGAGGGGATGTACTCATCCATTGAGGAATTCCATGACGATGTGTCATATACGAAAAGGGTGGTCTCCAGGAAAGGTTCCGAACGTATTGCAAGAACTGCCTGCAGGCTGGCAAAAGAGCGCCGTAACGATCTTACTATTGTTCACAAATCCAATGTACTGAAGTCCGACAACATGTTCCTGAACACCTGTCGTGAGGTGGCAGATTCCGAAAATGTGGAGCACAGGGATATGCTGGTGGATGCCATGGCTTACAGCCTGATGACCTATCCTGAAAGGTATGATGTTGTAGTAACCACCAATCTTTTTGGTGACATCCTGAGCGACATGTCAGCAGCCCTTGTAGGCAGCCTGGGACTGGCTCCCAGTGCAAACATCGGGGACAAATATGCGTTCTTTGAGCCGGTACACGGAAGCGGGCCTGATATTGCAGGAAAGGGCATTGCGAATCCGATCGCGGCCATCCTTAGCATGAAGATGATGCTGGAATGGATGGGTCACCAGAAAGAAGCTGATATTGTTGAAGAGGCTGTGGGCAGGTGCATACTTGCAAAAATAACAACTCCGGACCTTGGCGGGACTTCCGGCACCATTGAGGTTGGCAGGGCAATTGCGGATCACGTTCGCCAGATGCTGGAGGGCTGATCTTCCGGCTTTACTTTCCTTTTTTTACGTTCTTTGGTCTTAATCTAACCGTCTGAACATCTCATTCGAAGATATGTACCTTCGGTTCCGGATACATATATTAATATTAAATTTCATTGAGCCTGCTTGCAGATAGTAAAATATCCTCTGTCATGAGGCTCCCAGAAGTGAGGCCACACCTCTCATTGTAAAAACTGCGCTTATACCGGATATCCATACCATTATGACAAAGTCCTTCATGGAGCATAGCAGATGTCCTCCGTCAACGAAACGTATGAGCAGGGCCGACATTAAGGAATGTGCCAGCATGATGAACAAAACCATAGCAGAGAGGAGTTCCATGCTTCCGATGTCAGTGTTCAGGATCATCCCCATTCCCATTCCGTCAGGCATGGAAACTGTGGAGAACATGTCCTGCATCAGGTCAACGACACCCAGGGATATATAAAGGGTAAAACCGATACCTGCCGTAAGGCCGTACATTACTCCCACCATACTGGAGGCCGACTGATATCTCTTCTTTCTCAGATTGACTATTCGGTGGAAGTTCGCGGCGATAATATCTCCTATTACCTCTGGCTGGCCTCCGAGATTGGTGGCTTCGACGAACATGGCACTGAATCGCTGTATGAGATTGCTGCCGGTATTGGCTGAAAAATAGTCCCATGACTTGGTTTTGTCCACACGGGTATTTATTCTCTTGAAAAGGGAGTTCACATCCTTTGTAAGAGGACCGAAATCATGTATCCTTAATGACTTTAAAGCTTCATCGATGAGTCCGCCTCTTGCACCTGCAGAACTTCCCAGGGAGCGGATGAATGAGGGATAGTTCTCATCTTTACGTTTGATTTCCTTTTCTATCTTCTTTGCAACATGGCCGATGTAGACCAGTGGTGTCAATACTGCTGCAACCGCAATGGGCATCTCAAGTTTGCCGTATATCATAACGACTATGGCAACAACGATGCAGCCTGCAATTGAGATCGGGACCGACTGGTATAATTTTGTCTTGGCCTTTGTAGTTATCCTTGTCTGCTGCCAGATAGGGTCTTTTGGTACCTTTGACTTGGTGAAACTGATCATCACAAGGTCAGTTACCACGAAGACCACAACAACCACTGCCATAAGCATGACCGCATCCATGCCGGTTATCACTGGCATGATCACTGCAAAGGAAGCAAGGAAGATCAGTGCCATTATCAGTGAAACGAAGAGCTCCTTGATCACTTCTACTGTATAGAGGGCACCGTTGTACATTGATTCATATTCGTTCATCACGACATTCTGTTCTGCTGCAAGGAATGCCTTGATGTCCTCTCCGGATTCGAGACCGTGTGCGAACCTGTCCAGGAAATCCTCATAAAGGACAGAAGGTGTCCTCTTTGAAGCAAAACGACAGGAGTCAGAGAGGCTCATGTTCCATACAGTGACAAGGTTGTATATCTTTTCACTTTCCCTTGCCAAAAATTTGTAGCTCTCATTTCTGGAAACGATCTTTATGATATCCAGCCTTGGTGTCTCGGCTGTGGATATCGCTCCCATCTGCGTTATGTAGTAGTGCATGTTGTTGTCGATCTGCCCTGCCTTAGTACCAAGGGCTGTGAAAGGGTAGTAGAATGCAAAGCCTATACATATCACCGGTATGAGTGCCGGGATCATCTGAGTACTTCCGGTAAAAAGTCCGGGCAATAAAGTGTATATGATGATCGAGAATATGAACCCGAAGGCTATCACTGGCAAAGCTACCTTTTTAGCATAGGCCTTTGGTTCCATTTCCAGTGCATTAAATGCCTTTTTAAAGTCCATTTATCTTTCCTCATATTGAAAATGGAAGTCCTTCAACACCATACTTGTAAAAATTGGTAACGATCTCAAGGACTTCATAGTAGTCCTTTATATCTCTCTCTTTCATCTCTTCCAGTATCCTTGCTCTGAGCATCAGGTCGCTGTATATCTGCCTCTTGTCCTCATATCCGAGTTTGGTTGCGATCTTGTTCTCAAGGATGAAACTGTTGTTAAGCCCCCTGAAATTGTGAGTATCGGTATCCGGGTCCCACTGGAAGACGGCCCTTGTGACCACACCGCCTGCATCTTCATAGTACCCTTCGATCTCTTCGATAGCAAGGCATCTCCTGAGGAACTTTCCTTTCCGGTATACAGCCTGCAATATCATTGCGACATTGAGGTTGTCGATGAAAGTGACCGGAACGTTGATCGGGTCACCGGTAAGACGCTGGATCATCTTTGTGACAGCGGATGCGTGGAAAGTTGCCATGACAGGGTGACCGGTGTCATAGACATAGCCCATCATCTGTCTTCCACCTATGTAATAGGAACCATCTGCCATGGAAATATCATAAGTGTGGTCAATGCACCCATGCTCAACATGGAGGATACGTGAGTTCTTCTGTTTCTTGAATGTAAAGAGGCGTTGGTCAAAGCACTCATGGCCTTCACTGACAAGGGTATGGCCAAATATCCTTGCAAGCAGAGCCAGGTGTGGAAGACAGTTCTTATGGATGGAGGCACTGTAGCCATCAAATTCAGTGATATCAGATTTTCGATTTCCAGGTGTAATGTCCACCATTGATTCAATCGCCTGCTTTTTGTCCTCACGGTACATGTAAGGCGCCACATTCCTGGCCCATGTACTGAATACCTCCTGTTTTCTGTCAGAGGAAAATTCTACACGTGCACCTATTCCCCTGATCTTATCATATCGAGTTGTCCTTACATTGATGCCCAGTTCATGGCAGAACTGAGTATAACGTTTTACGTGTTTATCAAAATCGGAGTGATACCGGAATTCAACACAATTGATACGCGGGAAGAGTTGATGCTCGTAATGGTGTACCAGACGCAATTGATCAAAAAGAAGACCCTCATCATCTCTGTTTACATTGAGAGCGAGCTTAATCTCAAAGGAACGGTTTTTGGTGTAGCGGATGGTACAGTCACTATCCAGAAGACCTGCGATATAGGCATAAGGGTTGGATATATTATCGATAGGGATTCTTTTGAAAACGGCTTTTGAATAAATACATTCTTCATTTACATTTATGAAGCCTTTCTTTATGAGCCAATCCACGAATGATCGGTCTACACGACATATCCGGGTAGTGTATACATTATCTTTGTGCACAGTCTGGACAGAGTCAGCATCGTGAGGGATTATATGGATGGCACGCTTTGCATAGTCGACACCTTCATCTGTATTCTTGTTCTTGACCTGCCAGCGGAAATCAGAGAACCTGGTCTTTTTTCTGGTAACATAGAGACTGTCATCTCCAGCCAGTCTGCCGATGGAGTACCATATCTCATCGGACATTGTTCGCTTTTCAATTGACGATAATTCCAATAATTCCTCGAAGACAACTCTTAACTGATTACGGCCAAGTTTCCAAAATGGCTCTCCTATATGTTGTGGGTTGATATCCATTACATGCCTGAAAAAGTGCTGATATCCCACAGGGACAGCATGGCCCATAAGATATCTTGCAATGGATACAAGAATTTCATGGTTCAGCTGGCGAGGAACAGTCATCTTCTCTGATGATCCTTTGCGTACAACGTGAACTTCATCTGGAAGTCTGGCATTTCTTACTATACGTCTGTACATATCAAAAGGGATAGTTCTGTTGCGTGAGGCAAAGTAATCAGCGAACTTTTTACGATCGTTTGAATAGGTTGCGGTTTTCTTATAGGCATCGATATTTTGGGTATAAAGTTCATCCTTGAGAATATTCCATCCTCCAAGGAAGTCAAATCCGGATGAATCCTTTCGGTGCCACGCAATTGGCGGTGGGATGATTACATTTGGAAGTTGCGGAGTATCAAGAAGTTCTTCTGCAATGACCTCCTTGTCATCTGCAAGAAGGAATCGGTGATTTGGTGTAACCTCAAGTATCTCACCTGTGTCAAAGTACACCCTGATAAGCTTCTGTTTGTCCATCCTCAGGACATTGGTGATGGTGGATTTGGTAACATTGCCATCGGTACCTGATACATAGACAGGTAATTTATGGTCGCTGAGATGTATCGTATGTTTATCATCCTGTTCCTGAGCATCGGTTGCGTATTGATTGTAGAGATCTTTGATATGTATTGGTCCATGGTCAGGCATGGCAATGTAACCATCTCGAATGCATTGCATACCCTGGAAAGCCACAGCTCCCTCTGCACCACGTATCTCACCAACGATGATGTAGTTCGGCCTCGACCTCAAAGCTGCCTTCAGGAGTGCAAATGTATCGACCCTGGAGTCAGGCGGTCCATCCTCACGGGTGATCAGCTGCTGCCAGACAGGCTGCGGTGGCTGGACCTCGGCTGTATCCTCTGCAGTGAATATCTTGGATTTCGGATTGACAAAAGCAAGGCATGCGTTCAGCATGGTGGTCTTACCGCTGGCTGTCTCACCGCTGAAGAAGACACTCATACCATTCTCAAGGCACATCCACATGTATGCTGCCATCTCACAGCTGATGGCTCCCCACATGATCAGTTCGATGATACTTACAGGTACCTCACTGAACTTACGCATGGTGAAACTGCTTCCACGCTTACTGACGTCAAGACTGTAAATGATGTTGATACGTGATCCGTCAGGAAGTGCCCCGTCGGCAATAGGTCTGGCATCGCTCACAGGTCTTCCGATCCTTTCGCTCATGCTCCTGAGCCAGTGGTCAAGACCCTCCTCATTGCCGAAAGAGAGGTCGGTCTTCATCATGCCAAGTATCTTGTGGACGATAAATACTCCGGCTACGCCGATACTGTGTATGTCCTCTAGGTGAGGGTCCCGGATGATTGGCTCAA
>JBNJIC010000097.1:0-8406 GCA_051749005.1 Halobacteriota archaeon
GTTTGTACAAAGGTTCCATTTCCTGCAAGTACTGAGTGCGGGCAATTATGTGAAGACCGGGATTCATTTTGCGGGCAAGTGAAACCGACCTCCTTGTCCCTGCCGGGTCGGATATACAGACCACCAGTACCCTCGCACTTTTGATGTCCGCATGTTCCAGTACTCCTTTCTGGGAAGAATCACCGTAGTAGACAAGTTCACCTTTTAGCTGTTCCTTTCTCACGGTCTCAGGGTTGGTATCAAGGATAATATATGGGATCCCGGCAACTGTTGCCGCCTTTGCAACGGTCTGGCCATTAAAACCAAAACCTGCAATTATAAGATGGTCTTCAAGATGGGTCTTTTTATCAAGGACATCAGCCATCGCTTTGGGGTGGAAACCGCATTTTAGCTTTGATGGAATGGGCAGGTTCACCACATGATCAGCTATCCTTGGAGAAATAGACATGACAGAAGAGGTGGCAGCCATGGTAAGGATGGAGACCACAAGGAACAGCTGGTATACATCCTGGTCGAGGATCCCATATTCCAGACCGAAAGTGGAAAGAACGAATGAGAACTCTCCGACCTGTGCAAGTGCAAGCCCTCCAATGATCGCCGTACGCAGCGGGAAACCAAGTAGATAGGAGGCAAGTCCTGCGATCACTGATTTTAACAAAAGGACACCGGCAGCTATCATTATGAACAGCACCGGATTGACAAAGAAATGATCAATATCCAGCAGCATTCCAATTGAAATAAAGAAAAAGCTCATGAAGATATCACGGAATGGTATCAGGTTGCTCATTGCCTGATGGCTGTACTCGGATTCGGAAATAATAAGTCCTGCAAGGAAAGCACCGAGTGCAAGGGACAATCCCATGCTGTATGTAAGCCATGCTACAGAAAGGCAGACAACGATGATGCTCAGGAAAAAAAGTTCTGAATCACGGGTCTTTGTAATCTGATAGAGAACTTTTGGAACGATCCACTTTGCACTTGCTATTACCAGGACTATCAGACCTATTCCTTTTGCGACTATGGGGATAAAGGACGGTCCACCATTGCCGCTAACGCCTGCCAGGAATGGAGTGATCAGTATCATGGGGACCACTATCACATCCTGGAAGAGAAGGATAGCAAGAGAAAGGCGCCCATGCGGAGCATGCATCTCCCCCCTTTTCTGCAGAAGTTTGAGAACAATAGCTGTACTGCTAAGAGAGAACAGGAATCCAATAAAAACGGATTCTCCATAACTGTAGCCCATAATGGAAGAAATGGTATACACAACCACTATGGTGAGCAGAACCTGTATCGAACCGCCTATAAGTACGGCACGTTTTATGCTCCAGAGGTCCTTTAAGGACAGTTCGACACCGATCGTAAAAAGTAGCAGTATGATACCGATCTCAGCAAGAACTTCAACTTCCTCGATGGCATCTATGAGACCGTATCCGTGAGGACCCAGCAGCATCCCCGTGAAAAGGAACCCCACAACTATTGGTATATGAAGGCGGTGACAGAGATAGAGAATACCGATGGACAATCCAAAAATTATGTCAAGACTGTATATTATTGAAGATTCCATCCGGCCACCCCTCCAACAAATATCAGAGATGTTGATTATGACAGTTATCTCTGTTTGAGGTAGTATATAACATAAATGAAAAAGACCATATTAGTGATGGCGAACTAAAACTGAGATGGTCAGATGTTTTCCACACCAAGAAGGCTTGCAAGTTCCAGACCTTCACTTCCAAATTCAGAAAGCTCGTCGAAAAGCTCAGCCTTGGTCACATATTTTTCGGTACGTGTACCATCATTCTGCTCGATCTTAATTGAAATTTCACCATCCACATAACCTCTTTCAATGCATTCGTTGATAATATCCGTGAACTGCTCGGCAATTAACTTCAGGCAATCAAATGTCTGATTGTTACGAATAGCATCCTCTCCATCAAGCATAAGTTTGACAAGTGTCTTCCTCTTAACATGAGAGCGGATGTAATCTTTAAGTGCTGCAAGCATTGTTACTACATTTTCTTCTTTCACAGAGCTCATGAGTGCGGGATCAGCTGTGACCTCATTGCCATCATAATAGATCGCAAGAGACTCTCCACTCATATCGACCTTTAAACGCTTGGTAGCTTTCTTGTTAACGAACATTGCACTGATGTTATTATCATCAAAATCCAGTGTTGAAAGAATAAGATCGGAAACTTCTTCCTGCTTTACCTTGTCTTCTTTATATATGATACCGGACCTTTTCCAGGTAGGTAAATAAAGAGTACCATAAAAGCCCCTTATTGTTGTCGAATTATCAGTAAAGGTCAGTTCTGACTCATATTCCATCCCTGAAACTGTTGATGTCAGCTTACCTCTCAGTACATTCCTGTCCATGGATGCAAAATACTTTTCTGTTGTGCCATAGACCCCGCCTTCAAAGAAGGGGTCCAGTATGGAAAGTATCTGCCTTTCAACATCGTCCAGACCTTTATCGATATCCTTGTTAATGCTCTCGATCTCCGAAAACATGGCACCTGAACTCTTGTTAAAAGAAGCCTCGCATGCATCAAGGATTGAATTCCTGTAATCAAGAAGTTCTTTTTCTTCAAATTCCCCGGTAATGCTATCAATAAATCCCAGAAGCTTGCTATTTACAGATTCAAGTTCCTCAGAAGCATTTTCCAGAGATGTGCGCCTGCTTATCAGGTCATCGTTCTTCTCAATGGAAGCATTCTCAATAGGAAGGACTTTACTGGATGTGTAAACAAAATCCTGGAGGTCCTGTATGACATCCCTCTGGATAGATAGTTCATTAGAATCTTGAAATGTATATTTCATGCGGCCCCCCAATTCGACTAATTCTCATTGAGTTAATTCTTATGGTGCAAACGTTAAATAGGTTACGAAAGCAACAGGGATTCTGCTACCTATGTCAAATAATAGAAAAAATAGAAGATTATAGAAGTACTTCCCTTACAGGGTCAAGTATCTCATTGATGTACTTTGCTGCACCATTCTTCAGGTCCATCGGATGAAGGGTCTCATCTGAGAATACAGCTTCAAGCTCTTCATAGCTCTTGCATACAAGGTCGCCGCCGAACTTTTCCGGCCTTTCGAATACGATCTCATCATAGCGTGGCATTATGTGATACCTGAACAGAGCCATTACAGGGTTATCTTCAACAACACCTGCAGTACAGAATGCCTTCTTAAGTTTCTTCTTTATGGACGCAGCATCATCGTCCACTGAAATGTAGTTCTCACTGGAGGATGACATCTTGGTACCGTCCAGTCCGATAAGTATCGGAGTGTGGATACATAGTGGTGCCTTGAAACCAAGTCCCGGTAAACCTTCCCTTGCAAGCATGTGGATCTTTCTCTGGTCGATACCACCAACAGCGACGTCAACTCCGAGAAGAGCAATATCAATTGCCTGCATTATAGGGTAAACCATCTGGGAGACCTTTGGGTCCTCCATCTTCCTCCCCACCTCATCCATGCTTCTCTTTGCCCTGTTCAGTGAAGTTGACTGGGTCAGCTTGAGGACATTGAGCATATATTCAGGGGAAAGCTGGAAATCAGATCCATAAACAAAATTCGTTTTATCCCGATCAAGTCCCAGTGCAAGGAAACATTCCTTATTGTAATCAGCGATCTTGCGAACCTCTTCCATGGTACCTTTCTGGTTCATATAGGCATGGACATCCGCAAGAAGAACAGTGATCTCGAATCCTGCCTTCTGAAGGTCCATCAGCTTGTTCACGGTAAGAACGTGACCCATATGGATCTTCCCACTTGGTTCGTAGCCTGTATATGCTGAAGGATGTTCCTTTGACTCCAGCAATTTTGTAAGCTCCTCTTCCGTGACAATCTCCTGTACATTTCTTTTTATAAGGTCGATCTTTTCCATGAATTCACCTTCAATATCATAGTGGACCTAAAAAGGATCACTACAAATGATGAAACCTTAAACTCAGGTCATAACCATATAGGTTACGGTACATCGGCAGCCAAGATGAGATGCTGAACACATCATTGACCCAGATATCTTTTCAAAAATTCCTCCCCTTCCTCAGAGGAAAACATGGGGATTTCCCAGTTCTGGACCACTTTGCTTCTTTTACCAAGGGTCTTTTCGTTACTCACAGGATCAAAACCGGTCTTATGATACTCTTTTTTGTGTATGACAATGCCTCTTTTCTGCCAGGTGGGAACCTTGTCGAGGTTTATGCCAAGCTGAAATAACATCTCATGTATATCAGAGGCTTTTTTGCCCTTGAGCTCAGCTGCAGCTTCCTTCTCACCCATACCTCCAGAAAGAAGTGTATAATAACCATAGGAACTCATACAATTGCGCCAGGATTCATTCTGCCTCCAGATCAGGTATTCAGGAAACTGCCTTTTTTCAACAGGGATGATCCTTGAATCAAAGGAAACAGGCTCATCAAGCCCCATTTTAATTGTAAAAGCACTGCTAAGATAACTGGCAACCACTGAATCGAGCTTCTCGACCCTGCCATCAAAAGGCAGGTCAAAGAACAGAATGCTTGCCTCGTCAGAAAAAGTATATGCAAGCGCTGCACTCATTCCGCTTTTTTTGAAGAAAAGTTCCAGAGAATCTGCCATGGCAGATGCGAACTTTTCATCATATGGCTTTTCGCAACCAAGCCGTGAAAGCGTATGTTTGAACGTCCTGCCATCAACGCGTATGATCACAGGAGCAAGGCAGCGCAGATCAGAATAGATCTCCCGCTGTTTCATGAGAAACTTCAGTCTTCCTTTTCTTCCTCTTTTGCAGGTTTCTTGAACCTTTTAACGATGTCACGTATGAGGACAATATCCCCTGTAGTTACAACCCATCTGTATGGAAGAATGATTCCTCTTGTTGTAACATCGAAAATGTCACGGTTAATGTCTGAAAGAGCAAGGCCGGATACGACCCTCTCATCCACATCAAAAACGAGATCGTTCACTTTTCCGACATACGTACCCTGATTCGTATACACATTTAACCCAAATAGTGATGTTATATCTGCGCGCATGATAGCCCCTATTATATGATCGATTAAAATTGTAAATATGATTTACATGTTGATGGTATATATAAAATGCGTACTCTTATGCCTTAAATCCTTCTGAATAAACGATATTGACTATGAAATGTCCAGCTCATCATAATTAAATAGGATCATAACTGAAAGGTTCGAAGGGGCAAGAGAACATGCTTACAAGCACCTACACACATATTCCCGGAATAGGAAAAACGATCGAAAAAAGAATATGGGAGAGCGGATACTGCCAGTGGGACCAGTACCTGGAGAACCATGACTGTATCCCAATACCTGCAACAAGGAAAGAAAAGATCGAAAAAGGCATCTTTGAATCAAAAGATCACCTTGCAATCAGGGATTTCGAATACTTCGCAAAATGCCTCCCGGGCGTGGAACACTGGAGGGCTTTTGAACATTTCTCGGATTCTGTAGCTTATGTAGATATAGAGACCACCGGCCTGTCTGCAAGCAGTTCCTGCATAACAGTGGTCGGGATCTATGATGGCAAAGATGCAAAGACCTATGTTAAAGGCATTGATCTTGACGACATTGTGGAAGAACTGCAGAAATACGAACTCCTGGTGTCATTCAACGGAGCACGTTTTGACCTGCCTTTCATCCAGCACGAATTCCCCGAGATAGATTTTAACCAGCTTCATGTGGACCTCATGTACCCCCTTCGACGCATCGGCCTTTCAGGAGGTTTAAAGGCTATTGAAAAGAAGCTTGGAATACAGAGAACGGATGATACTGTTGACATCACCGGATTCGATGCGGTCAGGCTCTGGCATGAGTACGAGCGTGGAAGTGAAGAAGCCCTTGACCTTCTTCTTGAATACAACCGTGAAGATATTGTCAACCTGGAGACCATAATCAATAGAACATATCCGCAGTTCATCGAAAGGACATTCGAGAAAGCCCTGGGAAAATGAAACATGGTATCTTTCTCCTTGCCATACAGAGGATAACAGAATATAATGAAGCCGGACATATCCAATATCCCTGACCTGCCGGGCGTCTACCTGATGAAGGACGCCTCAGATAACATAATCTACATCGGAAAGGCAAAGTCCCTGAAGAAAAGGGTAAGCCAGTACTTCCAGTCCGGAAAGCACCATTCTTCGAAGACCAGGGCAATGGTCAGGAAGATCCGCGACATAGATTACATCGTCACTGAATCAGAAGTTGCAGCACTGATCCTTGAGGCAAATCTTGTAAAAAAGAACAGGCCTCACTATAACATCGACCTGAAGGATGACAAACGCTACCCTTACATCAAGGTCACGGTCAACAAGAAGTACCCCCGAATCTTCATTACCCGAAAGCGGCTCATGGACGGGGCACTCTATTTCGGCCCCTATACAAATGTCAAGCCAGTACGCAGCACACTTGACATGATATCCCAGATCTTCAGGATCAAGAGATGTAACCGCAAGATAGACGGAAAAAGACAAAGGCCCTGCCTGAACTATCATATCGATCGCTGCTGTGCACCATGCAACGGTTCTATTTCTGAAGAAGAATACCGGAAGAACGTCATGGAAGCTGTGAAATTCCTGAAAGGAGACACCTCGGGGATCATCAGTACACTCATTGAAAAGATGCAGGCGCATGCAAAAGCACAGGACTTCGAGTCCGCTGCTGCAGTTCGTGACCAGATCAGATCTCTCAGGAGCCTTTCGGAGCAGCAGACCGCCACAGCAGGGAACAATGACAGCGATCTCATAGCAACGGCTGCCGATGAGGAGACAATTTTTGTACAGGTATTCTACATCCGTAACGGAAACATGGTGGGAAAGGCCGACTTCTCACTTTCATGGGGAGACGCGGCCGGAGATATAACCAGAATTGTTGCCGAGTTTATCAAGCAATATTACCAGGATGCTCCGGTGCCGCCGGAGATCCTCGTACAGCACCAGGTACCGGAAGAAGAACTGATCACAAAATGGCTGTCCGAAAGAGCATCCAGAAGTGTCCGTATACAGGTACCGGCAAGAGGGGATAAGAAAAAGCTGCTTGAAATGGCTGCAAGGAATGCGGTCATGACAATGGAACAGTCCCGCATCAAAAAAAGCGACTAGGATGCTGCACTTCAGGCACTGGTACATCTTCGTGATGAACTCTCCCTGCCAACACTTCCTGCACAAATCGAGGGTTTTGACATATCCAACATATCAGGGACCGATGCAGTGGGATCCCTTGTGGTCTTCAGGAATGGAATGCCTGCAAAGGACCAGTACCGTCACTTTAATATCAAGACAGTAAAAGGGATCGATGATTTTGCCATGATGGCAGAAGTTGTCGGACGCCGGTACAAAAAGCAGAAAAATGAGAACAACAAACTACCGGACCTTATCCTTATAGACGGAGGACCAGGACAGGTGGGTGCCGCGATGGGATCGCTCAGGAAACTGGGACTTGACATTCCCCTGGTAGGCCTGGCAAAACGTTTCGAGCATATCATTGTTCCGAAGGAAGACCAGGATGAGGTGGTTATCCTGCCACATACTTCAGATGCCCTGAAAATTCTCATGCAGGTAAGGGATGAATCACACAGGTTTGCGGTTTCCTCACATCGCAGAAGAAGGACTGCAAGACTGACCCATTCCGAGCTGGATTCGATATCCGGAATAGGTTCATCCCGTAAGAAGACCCTTCTTAACCACTTTGGTTCCATCGATAAGATAAGGCTTGCTTCCGTGGAAGAGCTTGCAGAAGTGGAAGGCATCAGTAAAGGACTTGCTGAGAAGATAACAGAACATTTCAGGACCAGGCAGAATTGAAAGTGAAATTGAAAATACCCAATATTAAAGTAAGAATAGATTTTCAGCCAGTATTCCCGGACAGATGAAAAATAAGTACTTCAGGTACTGTCATTGAAATTCGGGATGCTCAGTGCAATAAGGTCAGTCTTTGAAGACAGAGTAAGCTTTATTGACAAAGTACCTTATTGTTGGGACTCTTAATGTTAAAGCAGCATATTACGTACAGAACATGGAAAGGTGACTGACATTAGTTCTATAGACCAACAGATCGAGGAAACTAAAAAAGAACTAGAGGAGATGCTTGCGTATTCCGATGAGAAGCTGATAGACATAATCAAGGAAGTGGGCTTTGAATGTGACCTCTGCGGCAGATGCTGCACCAGGGAATTCAACGACCATGTCTTCCTGCTCGATAAGGATACCGAGGTCATGAAAAGCATTGACCTGAACCTCATCGAACCTGCACCTTACTACGAGTTCTGCGACCAGAACGGGCGTTTCTATGTATCAGGATATGCACTGAGAACAAAGGAAGATGGTAGCTGTATCATGCTTGAGGACAAAAGATGTACTATCTATGACAGGAGGTTCACCATCTGCAGGAT
>JBNJIC010000098.1:0-1842 GCA_051749005.1 Halobacteriota archaeon
CTGCTGAACAGGATCGGGAACGAACCTCTTACTGTAAGTGAAATATACTGGGACAAAGATATAATGCCATCTCCCATGCTCCTTGACAGCCTTATACAGAAAAGGCTCATTCAGGCGATCGGATTTACTCCTACCGATGCATTGCATGTGCTTGGAGATTACGACGAGTGGTCCACAGAAGCAGCATTCCTGGGTGCAGAACAATTGTGCATCTTTGCAGATATGCAAATAAAGGAGCTTTGTGCCCTTGTCAAGGAAAAGGTTGCAAAGAATATGGTACTGAACCTTTTGTCCTATCTCATGGAAACAGTAGATGCAAAAGAGATTGAAAAAGGCCTTGATGGCGATTTCTTTGCAGGATTCAAGGTAGATGTACCGGTAGTTCTCCTTGGAGGACCTGTACGTGCATACACTGAAGAGATAAAGAAATTCTTAGATGCAAATATTGTCCTTCCTGAATATGCTGAGGTAGGAAATGCTGTCGGTGCCCTTGCAGGAAAAGGGGTCAAAAGGATAGAGATACTTATCAGGGCAACATTTGGCGAATCGAAGTACAACCTTAAGCCAACCTCGATCACAGTCTTTTCGCCCATGGGAAAACACGAGATGAACAACTATGGAGAAGCAGCTGAATTTGCAGAAAAACTTGGTCACGAACTTGTCATGGAATACATGAGGGATGCAGAACTGGATGATGGAAACATCAGCATCGAGATGACAAAGAAAGTTATCAACCCTCTGAATACCGGAGTTCCCCTGGAAACAAAGTATGCATTCATGGGAATTGCTGAACTCAACAAGTAAGTCATATCCTTAAATATCAAAATCCCATATCATATCTCCAGGAATTCGATATGACACTCACAGGACATGCGTATGCACTCGGTGCAGGAACCATCATTAATGCCATTGCCACATGGAAAGGAGCCGCTTTCGGCGTCGACCTGAAAACCTTTGCAGATGTTGAACTTACAAAGAACAGCTTGTCAATAAGCGGCACAATTGAAAATGTACCGAAGGGAGATACAACACTGATTGAAAGGTCAGTGGAACTAGTCCTTGAACATTTTGACATTGAGATGGGAGGCAATGTTCACACAAAAAGTGAAGTACCACTTGCAAGCGGACTCAAAAGCAGCAGTGCAGCTGCAAATGCAACGATCCTTGCAACACTTGATGCCATTGGCGAGACAATGGAACCAATGGATGCAGTACTTCTTGGCGTTAGGGCTGCAAAGGATGCAGGTGTGACCATAACAGGCGCACTTGATGATGCATGTGCATCTTTTTTCGGAGGGATCGTCGTAACGGATAACAGGAAGAACGAACTTGTCAGCCGTGCAGAGAAAGAGATGGATGTGATCATCTTTGCGCCCGACAAACAGTCTTTCAGCTCACAGACAAACGTTAAAGACTCCGGCCTAATAGCACCCTGGGTGAATATGGCATACGAGCTTGCACTTGAAGGAGAGTATGAAAAGGCTATGACGCTTAATGGATTCCTATATTGCGGAGCACTTGGTTTCAGTACAGATCTAATGATGGATGCACTGAGAATTGGTGTCAAGGGCGTTAGTTTATCAGGAACAGGACCCGCATATTCAGCACTTGTGGAAAAGGACCTTGCAGAAGAACTTATAAAGATATGGGAAGTGTGTGGTACGAGCGGAAAAGTGATAAATACCAAGATTAATAATGAAGGTTTAATTAAACTTTAATTTACGTGGGTGAACATGACCGCTATAGATGAAGTTCGCAGCAAGATCGAGAAGCTTGACCAGGATATTATAGACCTGATCGCGGAAAGGACCGATCTTGCAGAAGAGGTCCTGGAAAGCAAAA
>JBNJIC010000098.1:1852-8230 GCA_051749005.1 Halobacteriota archaeon
CAGAACCAGGTAGTTCTTGACAGGGCAGCCAACATTGCAACCGAAAAAAACCTTGATTCCGGCGCTGTTAAAAAAATATATGAGATCCTGATCAGGATGAGCATTGAGCGCCAGCATGAACTTAGCGGGGAAGGAAACCTCCCCTGAATGGAGATAAAATATGGTAAACATTTCAATATTAATGGGTTCCGAGTCAGACCATGCAATAGCAACTCGTGTTACAAAGGTTCTGGATGATACAAAATATTCATATGAAGTAAATGTGATATCAGCACACAGAGATCCTGAAAAACTCGAGAATTACATCGCTGCCAGTGATGCAAAAGTCTTCATTGCTATTGCAGGCCTTTCAGCAGCACTCCCGGGAGTGATTGCTTCCAAGACCATGAAACCGGTAATTGGTGTACCTGTCAGTGCAAAACTTGGAGGACTCGATGCACTGCTCTCTGTTGTACAGATGCCACCGGGGGTGCCTGTTGCCAGCGTTGGGATCGATAACGGTGCAAATGCCGCAAAGCTTGCAATAAGGATCCTTGACCTTATTGAACAATGATCTTATGAAAAACAACATAAAACTAAATTCAAAAATTCAGAATAAAAACGTAATAGGACAGATGATCTTCTGCCCTCCCTGATTTTTATTTATTTATTTATTTATTGTTATAATTGCTATTATCGTTTAATAGTATTATTTAATAAGCGATTGTATTTTATAATAGTACCGTTGACAAAATATACCCATTCAATTTACATAATCAGGGATCAGCTTAACAGGCAACTGTGGCGGTAACACACAATCCTTTATTTTCTTAGACACGCAGATAATAACTAACTTGGTTCACCAATTCAATCATATATAATACAGAACACTGAAAACTACCGACCCATAGCATTCAGAGAGGGTTTGAAATAGTTAAATATATTTACTTGAATGCCTCTAGTATAACAATAACGAAAATTCTGAAAATAATTATATTCTTGTATATTCCCTCTAGACAACTGCATATCATACTGTTTAAAATGTGAGTTAACCATGGACAACGAAATGACTGCTAATGAAGAAGCCGAACTTTTCGGTGAAGATTTTAACACTACAAGTTCAATAGATGTTCCTGAGTTGCTGATAGACCAGGTCATCGGGCAGGAGCACGCTGTTGAAGTTGTAAAGAAAGCAGCCAGCCAAAGGCGTCATGTAATGATGATAGGTACTCCGGGTACCGGTAAATCAATGCTTGCAAAGGCAATGGCTGAACTTTTGCCAAAGGAAGAACTTGAGGATATAATGACATATCCGAATCTTGAGGACAATAATAACCCAAAGATCAGGGAAGTACCTGCCGGTAAAGGCCGGGAGATCGTGATGGCCCACAAGATGGAGGCACGAAAGAAGGCGCAGTCACGCAATATGCTAATGATGTTCCTGGTATTTGGTATTGTGATGTATTCCTTCTACGTAGGCCAGTTACTGTGGGGTATCATTGCAGCCATCATGGTACTTCTGCTTACAAGGCAGTTCATGCCAAAAGAAGAGATGATGATTCCAAAGCTTATCGTTTCCAATTATCAGAAAGAGCACGCACCATACATCGATGCAACAGGAACACATGCAGGTGCACTTCTTGGAGATGTCAGGCACGACCCGTTCCAGTCAGGCGGACTTGAGACTCCATCCCACGACAGGGTCGAGAGCGGAGATATCCACAAATCACACAAAGGTGTTCTCTTCATTGATGAGATCAACACCCTTAAACTTGAATCCCAGCAAAGCCTGCTCACAGCACTGCAGGAAAAAGAATATGCAATTACAGGTCAGTCCGAACGCAGTTCCGGTGCACTGGTAAAAACAGAACCTGTACCATGTGACTTTATCATGGTAGCTGCAGGTAACCTCGATGCTATGGAAAAGATGCACCCTGCACTTCGATCACGTATCAAAGGATACGGATACGAGGTCTTTATGAGAGATTCCATGGAAGACACTTTTGAGAACAGGAAAACACTGGTCCGGTTCGTAGCACAGGAAGTTGTACGTGACGGGCATATCCCTCCATTCGACAAGGATGCTGTCAGAGAGGTCATAAGGGAGGCAAGAAGAAGAGCAGGTCGAAAAGGACATCTTACACTTAAGTTCCGTGACCTTGGAGGACTTGTAAGGGTAGCCGGTGATATCGCCCATTCTGAGAATGCAGAGATCACGACTGCAAAGCATGTGCTTGCAGCAAAGAAGATCGCACGTTCTATCGAACAGCAGCTTGCAGACAGTTACCTGGAAAGGCGTAAGGACTACCAGCTCTTCACTAAGATAGGAGCAGCTGTAGGAAGAGTGAACGGACTTGCGGTCATGGGAGGAGATTCCGGAATCGTACTTCCGATAATGGCAGAGGTCACACCAACACAGTCTGCTGATGAAGGACACGTTATCGCCACCGGTATGCTTAAGGATATAGCAAAGGAAGCTGTACAGAATGTCTCAGCGGTCATCAAGAACGTGACCGGAGAGAATGTGATCAATCACGATATCCACATCCAGTTCATAGGAACCTATGAGGGTGTGGAAGGTGACAGCGCATCAATATCCATTGCAACCGCTGTGATCTCCGCAATGGAGAACATCCCGGTAGACCAGACAGTTGCTATGACAGGTTCACTTTCTGTAAGAGGAGATGTCCTTCCAATAGGTGGTGCTACCTACAAGATAGAAGCTGCAGCTCAGGCGGGTATCAAGAAGGTCATCATTCCAAAATCCAACGAAGCTGATGTCCTGATCGAAGAGAACTATAAGGACATGGTAGAGATCATCCCTGTAACAACAATTGCAGAAGTGATCGAACACAGCCTTATTGGTGAAGGCAAAGAAGCTATTGTCGAAAAGCTGAAGAAGCTGACCGAAATGAACGCTATTAAGGAATCGGAAATGGTAGCAGTCTTAGGTAGTAACAATGTATGATATTTGTTTTTACGATGTCAGGGTGATCGATGGCACATCTACATCGATCGTCCTCGACAACGGGAATATTGAAGAGATATCCGTAAATTACAGCAGGGGTTGCGGAGCCCGTGCATTATGCGGAGGATCCTGGGGATTTACCACTGCGGAAGGAAATTTTGATGTAAAAGATGCCATCAATTCTGCTTCAGAGCTTGCTGAACAGATGAACAGCATATCCCCAAAAGAGAAGGTAGAACTCAAATCAACGGAAGAACCTCTTGTAAAGAACCTTCCGGTGGCTGAGATAGATCCACAGGACATACCTATTGAGGATAAAGTACAATTACTAAAGGATATTGACAATCACGCCAGAGTGGATGGAATAAGCAGCACCTCTGCAGTTTATTCAGAGACATCTGTAAAAATGCAATACATCAACTCTGAAGGTACAGATTGCGAATATGAACTCATCAGGACCGGATTTGCTATCAGTGCCATAGCAAGTGAAGGAGGAAACTATCAGGTCGGCAGAGAAAGTCGTTTTGGTGTTTCCGGATACGAGCTTTTCGAGAAGAATGATGTATTCGCACTGGCAGAAACAGCAGGAAGAACAGCTGTGGAACTGCTGGGAGCAAAAGCAGCAAAAGGGGGGACATTACCTGTCATCCTTGATCCGGAACTTGCAGGCGTTTTTGCCCATGAGGCCGTAGGTCATGCTTCCGAAGCAGACCTTGTACTGGAAGGAAGTTCCATACTTGCAAACCGTATAGGCGAACAGATCGCTTCACCACTGATCAATATAATCGATGACCCTACACTTCATGAGTATGGTTATTACCCTTTTGATTCCGAAGGTGTACAATCATCGAAGACCACTATCATAAAGGATGGTGTTCTGAACTCATACCTCCATTCAAGAGAAACAGCAGCATCCCTCGGAGGGGTTCCTGGTAATTCCCGCGCACAGGGATACTCATCACCTATTGTCAGGATGAGCAATACCTACATCGACAACGGAGATTCTGATTTTGACGAGATGCTGGACGAGGTTAAGGACGGGATGTACCTTACCGGTTCACGAGGTGGGCAGGTCAATACAGGCGAAGGAATATTCCAGTTCAATGCAGAAAAAGGATATATTATAGAGAACGGGGAAGTGACAAACTTACTGCGTGACGTATCTCTTTCAGGCAAGACCCTCGAGATCCTCAATAATGTTACACTAGTAGGAAATGATCTGAAGATGCACTCCGGAAGATGTGGCAAAGGCGGTCAGCTTGCACCTGTATCTGATGGTTCACCACATATATCGATTTCAAAAGCACTTGTAGGAGGTGCCTGATATGTTCGACCTTGCTGAAAAGACACTGAAAATAGCTGAACAGCTGGGCGCTGATGAGGCCGAAGTCTTCATCATTCACAACCGATCGATCACTGCAGACCTGAAAAGGAAAACGATCGAATCAGGAAAAGAAAGGGTCAGTGAAGGAATAGGGATACGAACTATTGTCAATGGTTCAGTTGGTTTTGCCAGCACTAACATGGTTGAACGTATCAATGATGCCGTAAAAGTTGCCATCGGTTCTGCAAAGGTGAGGGAAAATGATCCTGACTGGACAGCTCTGCCTTCAAACTCAGAATATCCTAAGGTTTCAGGTACATTTGACAAAAAAATAGATGGGCTTGGGCTCGACGAGTGTATTTCACTGACCGGGGAAATGATCAATGGTGCATTTTCCATACCGAACATTAATACAACCTCCGGAAGCTTCTCTACATCTGTCACCAGACAGATGATCATAAACACCAACGGTGTTGAAGTGGTCGATGAAGGCACAGGTGTCTCCGGTTTTGTAGATGTGATCACAACAGAAGGTGACATATCCACAGCATATGACTT
Organism: Halobacteriota archaeon; assembly: GCA_051749005.1. Taxonomy (GTDB): domain Archaea; phylum Halobacteriota; class Methanosarcinia; order Methanosarcinales; family Methanosarcinaceae; genus Methanococcoides. Next base: position 6,682 of record JBNJIC010000098.1, read on the forward strand.
CGAAGTATCCCGTTACCTTGATATTGATACATTCAATATCGGAAAGAATGCAGCAGAGCTTGCATTAAGATCACAGAACGGGATCTCTGTCGAGCCGCAGAAGACAAATGTTATACTACATCCGTTCGCATTCTCGGACATTCTTGGAAATAGTTTCGAACCATCGCTTGATGCGGACAATGTGCAGAAGGGAAGGTCTTCGCTCATTGGTAAGATAGGAGAGAAGATTGCAACCTCTGAGCTTACAATGATCGATGACGGAACTCTCCATGGAGGCATCGAGACATCTATCTCTGATGAAGAAGGAACTCCCTCCCAGAGAACTACGATCATCGAAAAAGGAGTCTTCAGTTCTTATCTCTACGACAGTTACACTGCAGGAAAGGATAAGACCACCAGCACAGGAAATGGCATACGCCACTCCTATGCATCTACGCCTTCAGTAGGCTCACGCAACCTCATAATGGAACATCCGCAAAGCAATGTCATAGGCGAAACAGAAGATGGAGTATTCATCAATACCGTGATCGGTGCCCACACAGCAAATGCTATATCCGGAGACTTTTCAGTGGAAGCCAGGAACGCTTTCACAATAAAGGACGGGGAAATAGACAAACCCATCAAGTCACTTATGCTTTCAGGTAATATCTTTGATATGCTCAGCAATGTAACAGGAGCCGGAAAAGATATCCGTAAGGTTGGTGGAACAGTGACACCCTCTCTGAAGATAGCAAACATGAGTATTGTAGGATGATAATCTGAACAATTTCGCTATCAAGCATAACTAAATACTATAATAGTAATGATTATATATTGTTCATTACAATAAAGACTCGGGAGAAGAGACCCTGTTACTAGGTGTTAATATGGCTGAGAATGGCAGAACAAAAATACTTGTAGTCGATGATGAACCTGATAATGTCGAATTGCTTACCGCATACCTCTCATATGACTATGATATAATTCCAGCATATAGCGGCAGGGAAGCTCTTAACATACTGGAAGAATCACAACAGGATCTTCCGGATCTTGTTTTGATGGATATTATGTTAAAGGACGGAATGGATGGTGTGGAAGCTGCTGACCACATTCATGTCAACTACAGCATTCCGCTTGTCTATATCACTGCATATGCCGATGATAATATCATGCAAAGGGCAAAGCTAACAGAACCTTTCGGATACATACTTAAGCCCTTCGAGGAAAGTGAACTCAGAACCAATATTGAGATCGCACTCTATAAGAATGAGATGGAGAACAAACTGAAAGAAAGCCAGAAATGGCTTACTGCAATACTGAACAATACCGGCGATGCAATTATCGCCACTGATCAGTCAGGTCATGTGAAGTTCATGAACCCCTTTGCAGAAGCACTCACCGGCTGGAAGCAGGATGAAGTTCTCGGGAAACACCTAAAGGACATATTCTATGTCGAAAGTGAAGAGACCGGCAACGCAGTTGAAGATCCTGTGGAGAAGGTCATGCGTGAAGGCGCTTTCTACGGACTGGCAAGCCAGACACTTCTTGTCACAAAGAGCAACACAAGGAT
>JBNJIC010000099.1:0-8169 GCA_051749005.1 Halobacteriota archaeon
ATTTTGATCTTCCTTTCAGGGGATATGAGAATCCAACCCCTGAATGGAATGAGATTATAAAGCTTGGCGAGCTTTTACTCGAGAATGTCCGGAAGGTCAGGCTTGTGGGAGATGGCGGGAAGGTTGTTCTGGAGAAATAAATGCCACAAATTGTTATTTATCGAATAACCTGACATACCGGAATATTTATTCGTGTTGATGGCTATCTATTATTCGATAGCAATGCAGGAATATAAATTGAAACGTGGTTTTTCCCCGGACATCGAAAGAATTTATGAAGAGCTCGAAAAATGCTTCCCATCTGAGGTAAGACGTGAGGACGACAAGCTTTCCCTGTCCTACGGTGTGATTACTGAATTGTCTGTCTGGATGGACGGCAAGAAAATGGTAGTGGATACTGTCATGGACACCACTTCAGGTGATGACGAACTTATCCTTGACACCAACAAGCGCTTCAGGGACTTCCTTCAGCTGGCAACAGGATATACTGCAAAGGAACGCCTTAAGCAGGCCAAGAAAGCAGTATCAAAGTAAACATCTCTGAAAATTTAAGAAAACATAAGTTATCCATCAAGTAATTATTAAAAAAGCATTTTAGCTAAGGATCCAGATCCATGGACATTGATCAGCCGTGACATTTGTAAATAAAGAATTCCTGAAGTCACTGAAATCCTTCGAAATCCCCACATGCCTGAGGGTATGTGCAGGTACCGACGGGTCTGTTACCTTCCTTCTTGAGATCATGACCCGTGAGGAGGTTTCCGTGGTCACAGAGGCACAGCACCTCGTTCAGGCAGATGAGGATACCGCCTCACTTCTTGATATTGCGGTAGGTTCTGATGTGAACTACAGGCTTGTGACACTCCTTGCAGGTGAGAAACCATTTGTAAGGGCACTGTCCCTCTCTCCTGTCGAGAGAATGCCCGAAGACATACGCCAGGACCTGATGCGCGCAGATATTCCAATAGGCAAGATACTCCGCAACAGCGGCATCGAGACCCGCAGGGACTTCGATAACATCGAAATTACCAGTGAAGAAGCTCTTTTCGGAAGCAGTCGCGCACTTTCAAGGTCATACCACATAGTACATGACAACAAGACCCTCATGTGGATTAATGAGAAGTTCCCCGTAGACGACCGCTGGAACTTATAAACCCGACCGAAAGGTTCATAATTGATTCTGTGTATCTGGGAACCACATCATAACCCCAACAATAACGATGCCTCGGTGGCTTAGGGGTATAGTGCGTCCTTGGTAAGGACGAGGTCGTGGGTTCAAATCCCACCCGAGGCTTCTTGTTTTTTTTAATAAATTGAATTCTATTTATCATTTTCTAGCGGGAAGACCAGCTATTTCAATGGTTGTAGTTCACTAAAAGCTTACTAATAAGCAACATTTCTATAAAATTTAGTAACAAATATTGCTAAAACATTCAAAGCGTTTACTTCACAAAATGTTAAATTATTATTAAAAGAGAGAATATTCTCTCTGATTTTGAGCTTAAATGTCACACTTTTCTTATAGTGTAACGATCAGTTGTCCTTCCTTGCAGTATTCCAGAAGCATTTCTGCTATCTCACTTGATTCGATGAGCTCAATTCCGGGAATAAGCTCTTCCTTTTTCATTCCTATAATGGATGCTCCAAGTTTGCAGCACTTGAATTTCACACCCGCCTCCATGCATTCAATTATTTTTTCATCGTAGGTAGGAGACCCGCATTTATCAACTTTTCCAAGGATGACGCCCATAGGGCCGAATATGATAACAACCACATCAAGACCTTTATTTCGATAGTAATTTGCAAATCGAAGGGTTTCCATTGGGCTGGTACTTTCGTAGACCATGCTCTTGAGAAGAAGCAATACTTTCGTAACTTCTGTCATATATACACCGTGCTTGTGTGCTTCAGCAATTATTTTGTAGCGAACATTAGTTAAACTTTTTTATTTATGAATGCACAGTAAGATGATTGATACTATTGCTTGGAGATGGCAATTCATGATCAGATTTCAATGATTGTAGATTTGCTCCGATGGGCAAAAAGTTAATCTATCACGGGAAATATTCAATTTAGTTTTATATATAAAATCCTTGTGATATAATAATAAGTTCATTTGAAATTACAAAAATAATGGGATTTTGAAATGCCATATTGATATTAGATTAAACACAAAACTTCAAAGGATCCTTTCAAATCCTCCGATCTTCTCGTCGCAGATATTTTTGTGTCTTTCTTCTTCTGCAACAAGGTGCTTCATGTCCTTTATGAATTCATTTCTGTTATCTCCATCAGGGAATACTTCTGCCAGTAATTCCTGCTCTGATGCGACCAGGCTCCTGTAGGTGTCCCTTGCAAGAATCTCATATTTTCTAATCTCACTAAACATCTCAAATACATTTGTCCTGTAAAAATCAAATCCTTTCTGAGGGATTCCTCTGGGTGCACTTTTCGGGAGATCTATGTTTGCTATGTTGAGCCATTTCTCGAGTATCAGGGCATGTTTGTCGGAATCATTGGAAAGTGTTTCAAGTGCTTCTCTGTGTTGCCCCTCAATCTCTATTTTTGCTTCCCAGGTTACTAGTTGTTCCATTTCAGTTTCGATCCAGTACATTCTCTGAAGGGTTAATGCCAGTATCTCTTTTTGCTTGATCTTTTCCAATAGGATCTCTCCCAAATAAATTCTCTCGCGAATATCTCTCTTCATATTATATAATTCTACGTAAAATAAGCTATGAACAGGACAATTATAATTTTTAAACATTAGGTTTTACAGCAATTTTGTTTTTAAATCGAAACGTTACAAAGCCTCCCTCCTCAAATTATACGACTTCTTCGTATTAATTAGAGTGGAGTAGTTCAGCTGAATAACAAAAAACAGAGTTAGTCTCTTTTCTATGGGTTATAATATATATAATAGCAAAAACAATTCTCTTAGTATAAAATAAAAGCACATTTGCCTTATGTAGGTCTCTATTTCCGGCAATTTGCCTTTATAATTTCAATTCGAACTCAGATAGCATAAGTATCCGGGTTTCGGAAAGGAACAAGATGGAATATCAAGCAAGAAGAACGGATAGCAATATACCTGTCATTCCTAATGGATCTAATTTTTGCTTTGTGTATAGGGATGCGGCTGAAATGGCCACTTTCCTGCAGGATTACTTCATGTCAGGTCTTGAGAATAACGAATTTTGCGTATGGATGACGCACGATTTGGAAAGTATTCCAAAGGCAAAAGATATACTCCAGGAAAAAGGCATCTACACCGACCCCTATGTTCGCAACTCCCAGCTTGAGATAGTTCCTATACCCGAACTGTCCGGAAAAAACATTTCATTACTTCCCACTCTGCTGCTTGACCACTGGAAGCTCATGTATGAGCACGCTGTCCTGAATGGTTTTGATGGACTTCGCTTTAATGTGGACCTGAAGGAAATCGAAGTTTCAGGTCTCGATTTTATAATATCTTATAATGAAGCCGTAAAGGATACTGCTAAAGAATTTGGAATGAGGTCTGTTTGTACCTGCCCTCTTGACATGTTCACGCCTTCTGAAGTTCTTGAAATAAACACCATGGATCATAATTTTATTATTAAGGCAGACAAAGAGGGCTTTTCTTTAAAGGAACATAAAGTTGAGGATATGCCTGTAATTACTCCAAAAAGTACAACTGAAAGTACCCTGGGAGGTAATTCTGATAATATCTCTGGAAGAATGTCAGAAGTTAAACAGGGTATTCCCGGAACTGCTAAAGCAAATCAAAGAATGGAAGGACTTACCTCCATCTATGAAAGCAGTCCTGCTATCGCATTTCTCTGGAAGGCCGAAAAAGGTTTTCCGGTAGAGTATGTTTCGGATAACATTTCACAACTGGGATATGATTCAGAAGGACTGATGTCACATGAGATCCTCTATGCTGATATTATCCATCCTGCTGATTTGGAAGGGTACTATTCATACTTCCTTGAATGCCTGAAAGAACACAGAAGAAAATTCTCCAGGGAATATCGTATTCTCGACAAGAGTGGAAATGTTCACTGGATATCCGAACATTCCCAAATTGAGGTCGATGATATCGGCCTTATTGATTGTTATCATGGCATTGTTCTGGATATTACCGACAAGAAGTATGCGGAGGATGGAGTAAAGGAATTGCTGGTTAATTACAGGGTACTTTTTGATGGTTTTTGTGATGCATTATACGTTTTTGATCCTAAGGGGGAAATCCTTGAGGTCAACAAAGCCGGTCTGGAACTTTCGGGTTACTCGCGTGAGGAAATGCTTTCCTTGAATTCCGGATCAATAATAGGCTCGGATCATATCGGCGAATTCAAAGTCCGTATCTCAGATTTATCTGATATAGGCAGTCTGACCTTTGATTCTGCTATGGTTAAAAAAGATGGCTCCTCATTTCCTGTGGAAATTACTGCCAGTTTCTTGAAATATGCGGGAAAAGAATCTATTCTTGCCTTTATGAAAGACATCACAGTACGCAGGAACAAAGAGAAGAACCTTTCTGCTATAGAGGCAAGTGCTGAAACCGGTAAAATTGCTAAATGTGAATTTCTTTCTAATGTTACGCATGAGCTAAGGACCCCATTAAATGCTATCATTGGTTTTTCAGATATCCTTCTTGAAGAATCGGATAGGTTTGGTGAAAGAGATGCAAAATATATCCGTAATATCTCAGATAGCGGTAAGAAACTTCTTGGAATTGTCAATGATGTTCTGGATATATCAAGGCTTGAGTCAGGAAATGTAGAATTACATTACGAACATTTCCTGGTCTGGGAATCTTTCGATATTGTTTCCTCCTCATTTGCCCGGATAGCTGAAAAGAAGAATGTAGACCTGCATTCTGAGCTTGAACCCCGGGGTATCGTAATTAATGCTGATAAGCAGAAGTTTGAACAGGTCCTCCAGAACCTGGTGGACAATGCCATTAAGTTCACTCCTGCAGGTGGCTCTGTCGACCTGAGTGGAAAATTTGTCAATGAAAGGCTGGTGGTCCAGGTAAAGGATACAGGTATAGGCATCCCTGAAGAGGAATGCAGATCCCTCTTTGACTCCTTCAAACAGGCAGATGGTTCCTATCGTCGCGGCTATGGGGGGAGTGGTCTTGGTCTTGCAATTGTCAAACATTTTGTGGAGATGCATGGAGGGAACGTCTGGGTCAGGAGCAAGCCTGGTTTGGGAAGCACTTTCTCGTTTGATATTCCCATCGCAGTTGGTTCTCTCCGTGAGATGAGTTCTTTATCTCAGGGAAAAGTATCTGAAGATGTCCGGGGCGATGATTCTAATTCCGGCACCGATGTTATCCTTACTAATGCTTATTACAATAATTGGGAAGTTAATGATGGTAATAAAGGCTCAATAGATACTTTTGAAAGCCCGGTCGAAAGCCATGGCTCTGAGATAATAGTTCCTGACAATTGCACGGATGATGATCCTCTGGTCCTTGTTATTGAAGACGATGAAACATCCAGTGAGCTTTTAATGCTGACCCTCATTGATGGTGGCTATCGTGTTGTGGCTTCTGAAAATGGTCTGGAGGGTCTGGCACTTGCCAGGAAGCTGAGACCATTCGCTATTACCCTTGATATAATGTTGCCTAAGATGGATGGCTGGGAGCTTCTGAGCCAGTTGAAGGCTGACTCTTCTACAAGTGAGATCCCTGTTGCTGTGATCTCTATGCTGGACCAGAAAGAAACTGCTCTGGAACTGGGTGCATCAGACTATCTGCCCAAACCCTTTGATCGTGAACATCTCCTGAAGCTAATGGATATGTACAAAAATAAGCTGGAAGGGAAGAGCCCAAAGGTCCTGTTAGCCGATGACGAGCCTTATGCCGTTGATCTTCTTTCATCCATGCTTGAACCGGAGGGTTTCACCGCAATGAGTGCATATTCCGGTATGGATGCAATTAACATATGCATCACCGATAGGCCTGATCTGATGATACTCGACCTGATGATGCCTGATGTAAGCGGATTTGATGTGATATCCACAATAAGGTCCAATCCTGAAACCCGGAATATTCCTATAGTTGTATGCACAGGGAAGGAACTTTCTCCTGACGATCGTCTGTTCCTTGAAGATAAAGTGGATTCCATTATGGAAAAAGGGGATTTCAGTAAAAAGGACCTGCTGGATACAGTTGATCGCCTGACTCAGGAAAGGGAGTCCAAATAAATATATATTTTCTTACCAATTCTATTTTATGTCATTCAATGAAACGGTGTCCATGTATGCCCAGCAGACATTTGGCTCTCTTTTTGGTTCAATTGAATACAAATTAGCAGTAGCTGCCCTGATACTTCTATCATCGGTAATAATTGCTTATCTTATAGATGTCGTTTTCAAGAAGGTTGTTTTGCATTACACTTCCAGGACAAGGTTTGAGATCGATGATCTTGTAATACGCGCTTTAAAGAGGCCCATATACTACACGGTTATACTCATGGGTGCATTCCTTGCACTTTCCATAGTTGTCGGTGCAGAAAGTAATCTGTGGATCTTCAATGACATATTGCTGACCATTCTGGCACTGGTCTGGATATTTACTTTGATCAGCCTTAACAGGATACTGTTCGATAATGTCCTGCCATCTGTAGTTAAGAAGACAGAGACGAAGGTTGATGATGAAGTTCTCCCACTTCTGAAAGGTCTCTCAGATATTGTAATTGGTCTGATCGGTATCGGCCTGATACTTGAAGGGGTGTGGGGAGTTAATGTTGTTCCTTTGTTTGCATCCGCCGGTATTGTGGGTATTGCAATAGCATTTGCTGCCAAAGATGCCATCTCACAGTTCTTCGGCGGTCTTTCTATCTATTATGACAAGCCTTTCAAGAACGGTGACCGCATCGAGATCGGCGAGGGTCAGATCGGCATTGTGGAAGAGGTTGGTATAAGGAGCACCAGGATACTTGATCTCTACAATAACATGATCATCATCCCGAACAGCATAATAGCAAATAACAAGGTTATCAACTATACATCTCCACAGCCTCATATGATGCTTAAAATTATGATTGGTGTTGTCTATGGTTCTGATGTTGCAAAGGTAAAAAGAGTCCTTATGGATATTGCAAGAAGCATAGACCTTGTTCTGGATTACCCTGAGCCTTCAGTAAGATTTGACAACCATGGGGATTTCAGCCTTGATTTTGCATTGATCCTATGGGTAAAGTATCCTTCAGACAAGTTCAGTGTTATAAATGAAGTTAATACGCTGATAGATTCCGAGTTCAGAAAAGAGGAAATTGACATACCATTCCCTACATACACGATACTTAACCAACAATGAATTCAGAAATTACATTTAAATTATCATCGAACTTTCCCATAAATCGTCAGGTGCAAAATTATTTATGCATAGAAAGCTACTTTATTTTAGAGGTGATTTTCTGGATTTTGAAAATGTATTTAGTCGGGCATGGGATGTTTTCAAGGATAACATCGCAGCTTACATAGTAGCCACATTGATAGCATTTATAGGTTCCATATTTATTGTGACAATTGCACCACTCTTCTACGGTCTTGCTTACATGGCCGTAAAAGGAATGGGCGGAGAAAAGGTAGAGATCAACGACCTGTTCGAAGGCTTCAATAATTTCATAAAAAGCTGGGTATTCTTTATCGTATTCGGCATTATAGTAGGAATAGGATTCATATTCCTGGTACTTCCGGGAATTGTACTTTCAATCCTTATGATCTATGCACTACCTCTCCTTATTATAAGGGACTATGGAGTAATGGATTCCATAAAAGAAAGTATCGAGATATCCAAGAACAACTTTGTTGACACACTTGTTCTGGCCATCATCCTATGGGTGATCAGCGCAATAGGCGGCATGGTCTACGTTGGTTCTTTACTGACAACACCATTTTACTTCCTTGCATTGGTGGCAGCTCTCGAGGCACAGATCGGTGTGGGGGAGAGCTACACTGCCGAGTATACGGAAGTTTCGGATGTTGAGTGAAGAGCTTTAAAAATAGTATTTTGGGTCATAGATTGAGTGTTCTATGACCCGATTTGAATTTTTTTTGTTTTGTCTTTTGAGGATTATCTTATACTAACATCCAGCTGATTTTCTGTGACATGCAAGTAGGTAATGTAATTACCCAACGGATCATAATTTAAAATAAGCTTGGATGCATCAAAGT
>JBNJIC010000100.1:0-2062 GCA_051749005.1 Halobacteriota archaeon
ATTCTCCAACGATGCTTTCGGACAACATCTTGCCACATCCACAAGGTTCGAGGATGAAGTGGAAGGCGGTGCAATGGAAGATGCTGCTATCTACTACGCCAATATCCTGATGCCTTTCGGTTCAAAGGTGATCAAGTATGCAGAGAAGGTCACTGAACTGGGTCTTGAGTTCGATATGATCGCACCTTCCCATGGTGTGATCTGGAGGGAAGACCCTTCCCGTATCATCGATGCCTACCTCAGATGGGCAAAAAAGGAGGTTGTTCCAAAGGTACTGGTTATCTATGATACTATGTGGAACAGTACTGAGATCATGGCAAAGGAGATCCTTGAAGGTGTTCGTGAGGGTGGTGTCGAGGTCAAACTTTTCCATTTGCGTAAGAACGACTGGAGCATGATGTTAAAGGAACTTATGTTCTCTCCGGTGATCGCAATCGGATCACCTACTATGCATGGTACCATGTTCTATACTGTATCAGGTTTCCTGACATATCTCAAGGGACTTCGTCCAAAAGATAAGAGTGCTGTTGCATTCGGTTCATATGGATGGGGTGGCGGAGCTGTAAAAAGTATCGAGGATATTCTGGGAAAGGCGAGGTTCGATATCATTGAACCCGGATTACAGGTAAAGTACAGGCCATATGAAGATGATCTCAGGGCTTGCAGGGAGCTTGGTAACAGACTTGCAGAACTTGCTCTGAAGAAAAGTAGCTGATTCTTTCTACTAAAATAAAATTAATTGAGTATGGTCAATTGAATAGAACTAATTGAACAAAAGGAAGTGACAACAAATGAAATTTGAGGGTGAAATTGAGGAAGAATTCTACCAAAGGTCAAAGAAAAATGCAGAGGCAAACGGTTACCACCTTAACTCTGATTATGATGTGATCACCACTGCTGTGAAAGGTATCTGCAACAATAAGCGCGAATTTGGTGAGTTCTATTGTTTCTGCCAGAAAAGAACCGGGGATAAGGAAAAGGATAAGAAGATCATCTGCCCATGTGCTGCACGCAGTCGTGATGTAGAGACACGTGGTGCATGTCGCTGTGGTCTTTATATCAAATGAGATATTCAGATGATCATATAAAGGGCCGATGTGTGGTCCTTTTAACTTTATTTATTCTTATCCTGTTTTCTTTTTTAAAGGGGATATTATCTCCGTGACAATGTCTGATACATTGGTGTGCAGCATAGTTAGGTATATTTAGAAGGATGTGTTTTATGATAGTTGAAGGACACAGTTTACCATTATTGGACATACATAAACAGCAGTTAGTGTCCATATCGAGATCACAGATCATTGATCATATCCGGAGATACAAAAGATGAAAGTATTGGTAAGTGATTCATTATCAGAAGAAGGAGTTTCAAAACTTCAGGAGCATTTTGAAGTCGATGTTTCTACAGGTCTTTCAGAGGATGAGCTTGTAGAGAAGATCGTTGATTTCGATGCTCTTGTTATACGCAGCGGTACACAGGTAACAAAGAAGGTCATCGAGGCTGCAGACAGCCTTAAGATAGTTGGAAGGGCTGGTGTTGGTGTGGATAACATTGACATTGATGCTGCAACTGAAAAAGGTATTATCGTTGTGAATGCTCCGGAGGGTAATATGCTCTCAGCAGCAGAGCACACAATTGCCATGATGATGTCCATGTCAAGGAACATACCTCAGGCTAACGCTTCCCTTAAATCAAAGAAATGGGAACGTAAGAACTTCATGGGTGTCGAAGTTAACGGCAAGACCCTTGGTGTGATTGGTCTTGGGCGTATAGGTGCTGAAGTTGCAAAACGTGCACAGGGTCTGGAGATGGATATTCTTGCGTATGATCCATTCATAACAGAGGAACGTGCGAAGTCAATGGGTGTTGAGCTTACAACCGTTGACGATATTGCAAAGAGGGCTGACTTCATTACCGTTCACACACCACTTACAAAAGAAACCCGAAACATTGTTGATGCTGCCCAGTTCGATATGATGAAGAGCAATGCAAGGATTATCAATTGTGCCCGCGGTGGTGTGGTTGATGAAGAAGCTTTGGCCGAGGCATTGAATTCCGGGA
>JBNJIC010000100.1:2072-8087 GCA_051749005.1 Halobacteriota archaeon
GCGGAAGCCCTTGCTGATGCAGTTAAAGCAGGTAAGATCGCAGGTGCTGCAATCGATGTGTTTACCAGCGAACCACCATTTGACTGTCCATTCATCGACCTGGACAATGTTATTGTAACACCTCATCTTGGAGCTTCCACCGAAGAGGCTCAGGTCAATGTGGCAGTTTCCGTAGCTGAAGAGGTAATCTCAGTTCTCAACGGCGGCTCTGCACGCAATACTATAAACATTCCTTCTGTGAAACCTGATGTAATGGCAGTACTGGCTCCTTATATTGGCCTTGCTGAGACTCTTGGAAGTGCAGCAGCCCAGCTCCTTAATACAAATTATGACAAGATCGAGATCTCCTACAAAGGTGAGATCTCTGATAAGGATACAAGGGCGGTCACAGTTGCTGCTCTTAAGGGTGTTCTTGAGGTCGCATTAGACTCTGCAGTGAACTATGTGAACGCACCGGCTCTTGCAAAGTCAAGGGATATCGAGGTTGTAGAAAGTAAGTCTGAGACCTCCGATGAGTATGCTTCTGCTATCAGTATCAAGCTGTTCCAGGATTCAGTTTCAAAGTCTGTTACCGGTGCTGTAGTCGGAAATGAAGCAAAGATCATAACAATCGACGGTCAGCATGTGGATATCGTTCCAAAAGGTTTCATGATCGTCTCAAACCATATCAACCGTCCGAATGTTATCGGGCCATGCTGCCTGACACTTGGTGCTAACAACATAAATATCTCCGGCATGCAGGTAGGTCGTGCAGATGTTGGCGGGCAGACTATAATGGCATTAAATGTAGATACTGAGGTTTCCGAGGCCATCCTTGATGAGATCCGTGGAATTGATGGCATAATCGATGCCACACTTGTGACACTTTAATTGAATGCCAACAAAGCACGGGCATCATTCCCGTGCTATCTTTCAGGATCAAATGGGAGTATTGATCACGTATGATGAGAAAGCGAATATATCACCGATTCCCTCACAGAGAGGTCCAGTTCGAGCAAAAGCACCGCTACTATTCCGACCTGCCCTATTTTGTGAGGGTTATGGCCGGCATGGACGGCAAGTTCGGAATGTTCGTGACAGAATCCACGACCAAGAAAGGGCATCGTATCCAGGCCAAGAGGGTGATCGGTGTTGAGATCGCGATAAACGGTCTCGATTTTGCTCCTCTTAATTATGAGACCGTCGATTCCATGATCGATACGATCGAACCTGAGGGTATTATTGATTTCAGGGTAACTCTCACTTACAGCTATCTTGATGGGAAGTATAATCGTGTGCCTTTAAAAGGTGATGTTTATCTGGTGCGTTCTATCCTTGAGTCTGAAGTGCTTACTTTGAGGATCAATCACATAGATGGACAGGAACGCACTGAGTGCGGAAGGGTGGCAGATACTATTATAGATGAACTTCGGCGTGGTGCATAATGGACGAACTTGGTCTTGTGGTGGTGTCGCCATTTAAAAAGAATGCTACTTCATCCCTGTCTATTAAGGACTTTGAGTTTGCTTTATCTTTTGATCTGAAGTGGATGTCTCCGGCACAGGCATCAAAGGTAAGGGATCAGGCAATTATGTCCTCTCTACTGAAGATTGAGGATGGTATGCTTTTTCTTAATATGGATGCTGATGCTCTTGATGTCCCTGCAGGTTTCAAACCATCTGCCGACCTCTTTAAGGAAAAAGGTACTATTGAGAATATCATGGATCTTCTGATAAAGGGTGGCGGAGTAACAAAAAAAGAGGTAGTATCCCGCATAAATGTCAAACAGGACTCTCTTTCAGGGCTTGTTGATGCGGAAGTTGCTGCATTGCTGGTGGCCCATGATATGGGGTGTGATGCAGGTGACTTTTTTGATGAGATCTATGAAAGAGTTTCCGGGTCTGGTGATTAATATATATGCTCCGGGATAATATGGATTTTCGCATAATCTTTATGTACTATTAATATAATTATGTGCAACTCCAGTTAATTATTGACTGGCAAATCTTCAAAGATGTTCGAACGCAGAAATGCGTGAGTAAGAAAATCTTGCGGAGGGACATTATGGGAAAAAAAACACAAGTTAAAATCACAAGGAAAACCAATCCAAGGATTCCATCGTTGATTGCAGTGCTGAAGGATTCAGCACGTGAGAACGAGGCACCTATCTGGAGAGATGTTGCAAAGAGGCTCGAAACACCTGGCAGGAACTATGCTGAGGTAAATCTGAGCAAGATCAACAGGTATACAGCAGAGAACGAACTGGTAATGATTCCGGGTAAAGTACTGGGTGCTGGTATGCTTGGTCACGCTGTAACTGTTGCAGCACTTGGTTTCAGCGCAACTGCTGTTGACAAGATCACAAATGCAGGTGGAAAGTGCATGACCATCGAACAGGCTCTGGAAGAAAACCCGGCAGGTTCTGGTATCAGGATCATGAAATGAGGTGTTTCAAATGACAGTAATCGATGCAAATGGTTTAATTATGGGCAGACTTGCAAGTAATGTTGCAAAAAGGCTGCTTGCAGGTGAGGAGATCTCTATTGTAAATGCCGAAAATGCTGTGATTTCAGGTTCAAAGGTAACTACTTTTGAAGAATATGATGAGATCAGGAACATGGGAACACGTGAATTTGGTCCATACTTCCCAAAGAGGCCGGACAGGATACTTAAGAGGACCGTCAGGGGAATGCTTCCATACAAGCGCCCAAGGGGCAGGCAGGCAATGGCTAACCTTAAGATCTACGTAGGAGTTCCTTCAGATCTCAAGAATGCAGAACTTACAACTGTTGATGGAGCAAACATGACACGCTTAAGTTCTAACAAGTATGTGACCGTTGGCGATCTGAGCCGTAAATTAGGTGCTAAGTTCTAAGGGAGATTTATTCATGTCTACTAAAGTTGTTAATTCATCAGGTAAGAACAAGACTGCAATTGCACGTGCAACAGTCTCTGCAGGTACAGGTAAGGCAAGGGTCAACAAGAAACCTGTTGAGATATATGAGCCGGAATTTGCAAAACTTAAGATACTCGAACCTCTTATGCTGGCAGGAGATGCAGTTTCCAGCCTTGATATCGACGTTAAGGTAAGCGGAGGCGGAATCATTGGCCAGGCAAATGCGATCAGGACAGCTATCGCAAGAGGCATTGTTGAGTGGACTAACGACACCGACCTGAGAGATGCTTTCATGGCATACGACAGGAACCTTCTGGTAAACGACTCCAGACAGAAGGAGACCAAGAAGTTCGGTGGACCTGGTGCTCGCGCTAAATATCAGAAATCTTACAGGTAAGGTAGGTACTAATGATTCCAGTTCGCTGTTTCACATGTGGAAAAGTAATTGCAGGAAGCTGGGAAGAGTACGACAGGCGTGTAAAGGAGGGAGAAGACCCTGCTGCAGTTCTTGATGATCTTAATATCACAAGGTATTGCTGCAGGCGTATGTTCCTCGCACACGTCAACCTTGTCGATATGATGGCTCCATATCAGTGAAGGGACCGTAGGGTAGCCTGGACCATCCTTCGGCGTTCGGGACACGGCTCTTCATTCAAGTCTGTGCGAACCACGCCGGTACCTGAGTTCAAATCTCAGCGGTCCCATGATACTTTTTTAGTATCACTGATTGGGGCACTGATCGTATATGACCATATTCGGAGGGATTCCGAATCTCACTTTATATTTAACAGACCAGAATAACAGACCAACATAAATGCTTTTGTTTCGTGGTTATTTGTTAATATCATATCACTTGTTTATACATCCGATTTGTTCTTTCTAATGATGGACTTTTTATAAGGTGATCAGTTGAGCAAAGATAACTATACCAGATACGAGCGTGCAAGGATCATCGGTGCGAGATCACTTCAGATAGCAATGGAAGCTCCGATACTTATTGAAGATGAAAGCACTGATTCATTACACATCGCTACAATGGAATTTGAGAAAGGTGTTATACCAATTACAGTAAAGAGAGATTACAAATAATTGAGGTGAATATATGGAAGCTACAGAAAATATTGAAGTTAACGCGGAAGAGACCGCATCAGCACAGGAAACAACCGAATCAACATCATTAGTACCTATAGACGAGTATCTTGCAGCAGGTGTTCACATTGGTACACAGCAGAAGACCCAGAATATGATGAAGTTCGTCTACCGTGTAAGGACAGACGGCCTTTATGTTCTTGATATCCAGTCAACTGATGAGAGGATCAGGTCAATTGCACACTTCCTTTCAAATTATGACCCTGCAAGGGTACTTGTTGTATCTGCACGACAGTATGGTCAGTATCCTGCAACAATGTTCTCAAAGGCCATCGGTGCAGTCTCAAGGGTAGGGAGATTCATTCCTGGTACTCTTACAAACCCTGCACAGGAAGGTTTCTATGAGCCTGATGTAGTTATCGTTACAGATCCTGCAGGAGATGCACAGGTAATCAAGGAAGCTGTGAACGTCGGCATACCTGTTGTTGCACTTTGTGATACCAACAACATGACATCCAATGTCGACCTCGTAATCCCGACCAACAATAAGGGTAGGAAAGCACTATCACTTGTATATTGGTTAATTGCAAGGGAAGTTGCAAACGAAAGAGGTCTTCCTTTCAACTACGAAATGAGTGATTTCGAGACAGGTCTTTAAAAGACCTGATCTCATTTCTCCGTTGCACCATTACTCATACAGTAGATGTCCCATCGGGGGTGCAAGAGGTGACAATAGTATGAGACAACCAACAGTTGCAGGACAGTTCTATCCATTAAGCCCTAAGAACCTTAAAAAAGAAGTATCTAGGTGTTATCAGGGCATTGAGATCACGCCTCGTGATGTGATCGGAGCAGTGGTCCCTCATGCGGGATATATTTATTCAGGAAAGGTTGCAGCAAGCGTTTATGCAAACCTTCCAAAAGCTGACACTTACATCTTTTTCGGCCCTAACCATACAGGCTATGGATCTCCAGTGTCAATGTCCCAGGACACATGGAATAACTCTCTTGGGGATATTGAAACAGACAGGGAGATAGGTAAGCTTCTTGCAGGTACCATCATCGATATGGATGAGATAGCTCACAGGTTCGAGCATTCCATCGAAGTACAGATCCCATTCCTTCAGCACAGATTCGGGAACGACTTCAAGATTCTTCCGATATGCATGGGGATGCAGGATGAAGAAACTGCTGTTGAAGTAGGGCAGGAAGTTGCACGTGCAGCCAAAGAGTCCGGGAAGAAAGTGGTGTTCATCGCATCAAGTGACATGTCGCACTACGTTTCAGCAGAGCATGCTGACAGGGTTGACCACTACCTGATCGATGCGATCCTTGACATGGATGTGTCTGAATTTTATCGCAGAAGAGCAGAGGAAAATATTTCAGCCTGTGGATATGGTCCTATTTCAGCAATGCTGATTGCTGCTAAGGAATATGGTGCAAAGAGTACCGAACTTATCAGATACGCTAATAGTGGAGAAGTTTCAGGCGATCCTATGGTAGTAGGATATGCCGGTATCATTGTGGAATGATATTCTGTAAACGGGGTTTTTTAAAATGATAACCTGTTCGGCACCAGGGAAGGTTTATCTTTTCGGTGAACACGCCGTGGTTTATGGCGAATCTGCTGTTTGTTGTGCGGTAGACATACGCACACGTGTAAGTGTTGACCCCGCGGATTCAGTTACCATTAATTCATCCCTTGGCACCACAGGAATTGATTTTGAGACGCATCCTTATGTTTCGGCAGTTGTGGAACGTTTCAGGGAAATATCATCCCTTGAAGGTGTAAGTATCCGTATCGTATCTGAGATACCTGTTGGTTCCGGACTTGGTTCTTCCGCAGCTGTTACCATAGCTACTATAAAAGCACTTGATTCCCTTCTTGACACGGGTCTTGAACTTGGTGAGATTGCCCGGATGGGACATGAGGTGGAGCAGAGAATACAAGGTGCTGCAAGCCAGACTGATACTTATGTGTGTACCATGGGTGGCGTCGTCATGATACCCCAGCGTAAGGTATTGAACCTTATTGATTGCGGTATCGTTAT
>JBNJIC010000101.1:0-7889 GCA_051749005.1 Halobacteriota archaeon
GATCTTAAGTGTTGGGTCTTCCTTTGCAACCTGGCGGAGAACCTCAACGAGCTTTGGAAGGTCTTTCATGTGCTTTGCTTCCACAGCTACGGTAACCACAGGTTCGCTTGCGTGTCTGATACTCTCGAATGGGGCCATGCCTTCAAGGGTTGTGACAGTAGAACCTACGATAGCATCTCTAAGACCTGTCACTGCAGCAATGTTACCTGCAGGGATCTCGTCCACTTCAAGCCTTTCAGGGCCCATGAAAACACCGACCTGCTGAATCCTGTTCTTCTTTGCTGCACCAGATACGTAAACTTCCATACCACGTGACAGTGTACCACTGAAAAGCCTGCCTGTTGCAACCTCTCCTGCGTGTGGGTCCATGGAAATGTCATTTACCATGAATGCAAGGTCTCCATTTGCATTAGCTTTAGCCATTTCCTTACCGATACCTTCTGAAAGATCGCCGTGCCAGATGACACCGACCCTGCCTTCCTGAGCATCGATAGGACTTGGAAGGAACCTGATAACCATATCGTTAACAGCTTCGTGAAGTGGACATTTCTCTGCCAGTGCCTTCATATCTTCATCGCGGCAGTAGTTGAATACATCACCAAAGCTGACACCGGTCTTCTGCATCATAGGGACACTGATAGCCCAGTTGTAAAGGGCTGAACCGAATGCCACTGTACCTTCTGCAGCGTTGACCTTCCAGCCTGCATTATAGCGCTCTTCGTTCATACCTTTGATAAGCTTGTTGACGTGGTCAATGAGCTTTCCGAGTCTGATCTGCATTTCCTGTGCGTCGACCTGTAATTCGTTGATAAGACGGTCGACCTTGTTAATGAAAAGCACTGGCTTGACGTGCTCTTTCAGTGCCTGTCTCAGAACTGTCTCGGTCTGAGGCATGGTTCCTTCTACAGCATCGATAACTACTACAGCACCATCTACTGCACGCATTGCACGTGTAACGTCACCACCAAAGTCAACGTGACCTGGTGTGTCGATAAGGTTGATAAGATATTCCTGCCCGTCGTACTCGTGAACCATTGAAACGTTCGCGGAGTCGATTGTGATACCTCTTTCCTGTTCCTCTTCATCAGAGTCCATGAAAAGCTGACGACCTGCAAGATCCTTGGAGATCATACCAGCACCACCAAGAAGGTTATCTGAAAGTGTGGTTTTTCCGTGATCGATATGAGCGACAATTCCAATGTTCCGGATCATTTCCGGGTTACTCATTAGCGTTGTTACACGCTCAACCATTTTTTTCCTTCGTCCCATAATAATACCTACAATTGAATCTTATGAAAAAATAAAGAACAACACGATTAACGTGCTGCCTTTGCGACTCTTTCCTTTCCGTCCTTCCTGTTGATGGAGAAGCACTTTGCATCACGGTTTGAAGCTGCAATGAGCTCAGATGCAAGGCATTCGGAGGCAGAGCGTTTTGATTTGAATGATGCCTGGTTTGCACCCATTGAGATGTATCTCAGTGCATTATCAACACGCCTCTGTGGTGCGGTATCTACTGCTTTTGGTACGGAGATTCCACCGTATTTGAGCCTTACGACCTCTTCCCTGGGACCTGCGTTAGCAACAGCTTCCACAAGTACCTGAACAGGGTTCTTCTGGGTCTTCTTATTGATAATATCAAATGCATCGTCCACAACACGCATAGCGAGCTGCTTCTTACCGGTGTTCTGCTCATTGCGCATCACGCTGTTAACGAGACGCTCAACAATGCAAAGATCGGATTTGTTGAACTGCTGCCTTGCGTGCTTGCCTGATGTGTGTGGTATGACAACAGGATCAAGATTTACGTATCTCTTAATACCAGCATCAGCAACCTCTACCTCTGTAAGGTCCCATTTTCCGAATAACTTATACATGGACTTACCTCCTTGGCTTTTCCTTTCTTCCAATGACCATTTCTCTCAGGCTGACATTGTTAACTGCAGTGACCTTGAAGCGTACTCCTGGAATATCACCCATTGCACCACCCATGCGGCCACCGATCCTTTCAACTGTCACTTCATCGTGCTCATCAATGAAGTTGATAGCTCCGTCACCCGGACAAAATGCTGTTGCCTGACGACCATTCTTGATCAACTGGATCCTTACACATTTCCTGATAGCAGAGTTTGGCTGTTTTGCTTCCACACCTACTTTTTCAAGTACGATTCCACGACCCTGTGGTGCTCCACTAAGAGGGTCTGATTTTATGTCCAGACCTAAGGTACGCCTGCTGTATCCAGGGTCTTTCCACCTGGCATCTTTACGGACCTTTTGAAGTCTGTGAGCTGCATATTTTCCATTTGGCATATATTATCCTCCCAATAATGTTCCGTACATAATGAGTTGAATTTATTATAATCATATGTGAACAAATGTTCACTGTAAGATCACATCATCGATATCGTGATGGCGACTAACTACCATTTTTATTTTATCTATATTACTTCCGTTACGTCCGATAGCAAGACCTTTTTCACTTGCAGGCACATCCACGTAGGCGACCTTCTTGCCACCTTTTTCGGAGATATTAACGGACTTGACAGACACTGTACCGAAAGCATTCTTTATAAATGTAACCGGCTCATCTGCATATTCGATGAGCTCTATGTGTTTGTCAACGGACTTTTTTACCCGGTTTATGTTGTCTCCACGTTTTCCAATAGCAGCGCCCATGTCACCAGTGTTCACGACATAGATGACTCTGCCATCATCGATAATACAATCCTTAATTGAAGCGTGAGTCATACTTTCAAACAAAGCAATATATCTTACACATTCTGTTGAAAGCCTGATCTCGCCCAATTAATACAACTCCTGATATTTAAGCTACTGCAAGTATATCTGATTCCCCTGCATCCATAATAGCCATTGCTGCAATTGTGAACGGCTTTCCGCATGCAGGACCAAGATCTACACTTGTTCCACTATAGTTCAGGACCGGCACGCTTGTTGCTTCGATCTGTTCTCTCACATCTTCAGGACAGTTGGATGCAAGGACTATCATCTTTGCCTCGTTCCTGACTGCTGCATCAATAGTGCGGTTAGCACCGATGATAACAGAACCTGTCCTGATAACTTTGATAAGTGCTTTATCAACATTAATATCCATTTTACATCAACTCATATATTTGTAAATTTGAGATTTGTATTCTAATAACTGATTCCTTATATCTACTTTCTGGTTGCACTCACTGCTCCCCAAGGTCTTCAAGAGGATTCCTTGCGATCAGATGAACGTCACCTGTACCAAGTTTTATTGGCTGTCCGACAATGATGTTCTCAGTAACACCATTAAGTTCATCCACATCACCGCGCATTCCTGCATCAAGCAGGTGGTTCACAGTAACTTCGAATGCTGCACGAGCGAACACACTTGCCTTCTCTCCGGAAATACCATGGCGACCGATCTGCTTTACTTCACCATCACAGGTCATGATATCCGCCACAAGCATTATGTGACGAATATCAACAGTAAGACCCTGCTCACGCAGAGTGTCACTTGCTTCTTTTATGATGGAATTACGGGCGGCTTCGATACCGAACACCTCATATATCTCACCGATATTGTTGGTGTATGTTCTTGTTATATCAACACCCTCAACGTTGAGAACTTCCCTGAGAACGGAACCTTCTGTATAAAGAGTATACTCTTCGCCATCTTTCCTGATAACTACCCTCTTGATACCTTCAATACCTTTAAGAGTAATAGTATGGATCTTTTTGGCCAGCTGGAGCAATTCCCTGTATGATGGCTCATTTGGCTGGACAATGATCTGATTGCTCACAGCACTTGAGATCTTGACAGCAACCCCGAGCTCATCCTCAAGTTTCTCCGCAATAGTATCTACAGAAATATTCCTCTGAATAAGCATTTTCTCGTTAAGGTCAACAACAAGGTTCATGTTGGCAAGATCGGTAGTAACATCTGCAAGATGTGCAATATGAGTTGCTTCGATCTCCCAGGCAACCGCCCTTGCACGATCCCTGTCAGTTGCATACCCTTCTTCGAGTGCAACGGTCATCATAGGAGTACTCGGCGTTTTTCTGGCATCCACAATCTCGATCAGACGTGGAAGACCAAGTGTGACGTTGATCTCTGCGACACCGGCGTAGTGGAAAGTACGCATGGTCATCTGAGTACCCGGCTCACCAATGGACTGTGCAGATACAACACCCACAGCCTCACATGGTTCTACACAGGCATACTTATAGTCTGACATTACACGCCCGATTATCTCCTCAAGCTCCTTCTTGGTCACACCAACCTGCATTACATCTTTCTTCAGGGTCTCAAGTGTGGTCTTTGGAAGTGGAAGACCACCTATCATGGAATCAATAGTTGCCTCACTGATGGACATCATGCCACCTCCTTTCCCGTAACTGCCCTGACAACACGGTGTATCGCCTCAGGCTTACTGTAATCACTTTTTGTGGAGTCAATACCATCTTCTCCATACTTGAACTGTACAATGACACCCCTGGTCTCACGTACAGATCCGTCATACTGGACCTCAAGGTCCTGAAGCGCGTTCACAAGACGCCTCTGAAGATAACCTGACTGTGAGGTACGTACTGCTGTATCCACAAGACCCTCACGACCTCCTATTGCGTGGAAGAAGTATTCGGTCGGATTCAGTCCGCTTTTGTAACTTGCTTTGACGAAACCATGTGCATCCGCCCCAAGGTCACCCTTATCGAAGTGAGGTAGTGTCCTGCCGGCATATCCTCTTCTGATACGCTCACCACGAACCGCCTGCTGTCCGACACAGGCAGCCATCTGAGTCAGGTTCAATATAGAACCACGTGCACCAGACCTTGCCATAATAACCGCAGAGTTCTCAAGACCAAGCTGGTTATCAGCGATCCTACCGGTGTCATCCCTGGCCTTACCCAAGGTCTGCATTATCCTCATTTCAATTGTCTCTGCTAGGGTCCTACCCGGCAATGCTTCAAGTTCCTTTGCCTCGTATGCCCTGATAAGTGCAGCAACCTCATCCTCAGCTTCCTTAAGCCTTGCTGCGATCTCTACCTTGGCATCCCTTGGAATATCCTCATCACTGATACCGAAGCTCAGTCCAGTCTTCATGACACCCCTGATAGCAAGCCTTGTGAAGTCATCCACAAATTTGGCACCTGCAGTGGTTCCGAATTCCTTGACAACCTTATCAAGGATCTTACCCTTGAAAGCACCAATGGACTGTTCATCAATAGTACCTTTGAGGAGTTCACCATCTTCGATAACAACGTAAGCATCATGCTCACATTCTCCTTTCTTACAGACATCGCACTTGTAACATACCTGTGCCGGGAACTCTACGTAAAGTCCCTTAGGAAGGATCTGACTGAAGATCTGCTTACCGTTCCAGTATGGTTCACCGTTTTCAGAGTGTCCTGCAGGTTCCGGCAGCTCACGCAACTCGGACTTGCGGAGAAGTTCCAGAGCATCGTTCTTGCTGATGAAGTTCTCATTTCTCGTAAGAAGGAACAGACCCGAGATGTGGTCGTGGATACCACCAATGATAGGACCACCGAAACGCGGGGACAGGATATTCTCCTGCACCTGCATGAGGATGCTTGCCTCTGCACGTGACTCCTCTGTCTGGAGAACGTGCATGTTCATCTCATCACCGTCAAAGTCAGCATTGTATGGAGGACATACTGCAGGATTTAGTTTGAACGTCTTATTTGGAAGTACCTTTACACGATGTGCCATGATACTCATCTTGTGAAGGGAAGGCTGCCTGTTGAACAGAACGATATCTCCGTCCTGCATCTGCCTTTCAACAACCCATCCGGGCTCCAGTTTCTCCACAAGTTCTTCGGCATTGAGCTCTGTTACTTTTATACGGCGACCATCTTCACGGATGACATAGTTTGCACCTGGATGAATCTGCTTCCCACGACGAACATATTCCTTCATAACATCGAGGTTCCTGGAGATGATCCTTACAGGAATTGTCATCTGCTTTGCAATTGCCATAGGTACGCCTACCTCATTGATACTGAGGTTGGGGTCCGGTGAAACGACAGTACGTGCAGAGAAATTGACACGCTTTCCGGAAAGACTGCCTCTGAAACGTCCTTCCTTACCCTTAAGACGCTGGGTCAGTGTCTTAAGTGGTCTCCCCGACCTGTGTCTTGCAGGCGGCACGCCTGAAACTTCATTGTCGAAATAGGTTGTAACGTGGTACTGCAACAGTTCCCACAGATCCTCAATAATAAGCTGTGGAGCACCAGCATCTCTGTTCTCCTGGAAACGCTGGTTGATACGAATGATATCCACAAGCTTGTGTGTCAGATCATCTTCACTTCTCTGACCGGACTCAAGAGTAATTGAAGGCCTCACTGTGACCGGAGGGACCGGAAGTACTGTGAGTATCATCCACTCAGGACGGGCAGTGTCAGGGTTCATGCCCATGACACGAATGTCATCATCAGTAATGTTCTCGAACCTGTCACGGATCTCGGTAGGAGTCAGCTTGTGACCATCCTCTATATATTCACTTGGCTTCTCGAACTTTATGTCAAGCTGTGTCTCACCACAGTAAGGACATACCTTTGCCTTTCTTGCTTCCTTGAAGACATCGTTAATAACATCATCAGGAAGATGGCCCATATCCTTGTACTTGGAAAGCTGCCCGAGGTATTCCTTCTTCTTGCTCTCCTCAAGCATAAGGGAACTGCATTTACAACATACTGAACGTAAGATCTTACGTATCGTCTTGTTAAAGCCCACGTGGACCACAGGAGCAACAAGTTCGATGTGACCAAAGTGACCGGGGCATTCTCCGGCACGGCTGCCACAGGTCTTACATTTAAGACCCGGGTCGATAACACCAAGACGCAGATCCATAAGTCCCATATCGATCGGATACCCATCATCATCATAGGTGTCCGCAGTTATGATCGATGTGACACTCATCTTCCTCACTTCACGAGGGGAGATCAGACCGAATTTGATCCCACCGATCCTTTTTGGTATTGAAGGTATCATATTATCCATCTTGCATCACCATCACACTGCATCATCAAGTCTAAGTCTTGGAGCAACTCCCAGAGATTTGATCTCATCAAGGAGCAACTTGAAAGCATAGCTCATTTCCACCGGGTGGATATCCGTTTCCGCACCACAGTTTGAACAATACCTTATATTACGTGTCCTGTCGAAGGTTGCGACCATACCACAATGTCCGCACACAAGCTCGACAACCTTGTCAGACTCGTCAAGCAACCTCTCCTTGAGAGTCATTGCAGCCCCGTGACCGATCAGTACATCTCTTTCCATTTCACCAAACCTGAGACCTCCTTCACGGGCACGCCCTTCTGTTGGCTGACGGGTCAATACCTGTACAGGACCTCTTGACCTGGCGTGTATCTTTGATGCAACCATATGATGCAGTTTCTGGTAAAGGATAACACCTACGAAAACATCTGCCTGGATCTTCTTTCCTGTCACACCGTCAGAGAATACTTCCTTTCCGGTGTGTGAGAAACCGTGTTTCTTAAGACCGTCACGAATATCATCCTCAGTCTCACCAGAGAAAGCTGTTGCATTGATACGGCGTCCCTCAATGGAACCTACCTTACCACCGATCATCTCAAGAACGTGAGCAACAGTCATACGTGAAGGGATAGCGTGTGGATTAATTACAAGATCAGGGACCATTCCGGATTCTGTAAATGGCATATCCTGGTATGGAACTATAAGACCGATAACTCCTTTCTGACCGTGTCTTGATGCAAACTTGTCGCCGATCTCGGGGATCCTCTGGTCCCTTATCTTTACCTTTGCAAGACGTGTTCCGTTAATGGATTCGGTCAGGATCACAGTGTCCACGATACCTTTCTCGTTGGAACGCATGGTGATTGCACTTTCCCTGCGCTGC
>JBNJIC010000102.1:0-7885 GCA_051749005.1 Halobacteriota archaeon
CGCTGCCTTATGATTCATTACCATACACAGACATATTGCTTTTAAATGAAAAGGATCTTTTAGTTACAAACAGCCCGCATCTTAACATATCCATAATTACAGGCTATGAAAGTTATTCTGCAAAATTAAGTAGTGTAGCTGAAAGGATAAACAGCAATCCTGACTACAATATAACAGTATCATATTATTTGCCATCCACAATCGAGGAAGATGCAGACTTCTCTGAAACAGACATCATCTATGTCAACATGTTCACTGCAACTGCTTCAGTTATATCAGATAATATTGATGCAGCGATCGCAAATGGTACAATAGTTGTGGGGTACAACACCTACCTCAACGAGAATTATATTGTACCAGCGGGTTTCTCCAACAAAGAGGATTTCGAAGACCATCTTCAGGATTACTGGATATATGGTGCTACTGATGAATCCAACTTTGACAATATGATATTCTTCCTGGCCACCACTCTTGGTGACCGCAATGACCTGCAAGTGGAAGATCCTGTCGGATCAGATAGTGCGATATACCATCCGGAAATGCCTGCACCATATTTCACTAACAATATCAGTGAATATATAGAATGGTACAGCAACAGGAATGAAACTGAACATTCCTTTGATCCTAACGCTCCAACTGTTGGTCTGACATTCTACAGTTCATATTATCCTGATGATATGGCAACATATGATCAGATAATAGAGAAGCTCGAAAACAGAGGAATCAATGTTATAGCATGTTACGGTTCAAGCAGTGAACATGTGGATCCTTTCTTTGATAATCCAGAGACAAAAGTGGACCTAATACTTTCTACCACTTACAGAAGCCAGTACTTTAACATAACTGAACTGGATGTTCCTGTAATAAACACTGTACTCAATGGGTACATGAACCTGACACAGTGGCAGGAGACAAGTAATCCACTTCCAAATACCTATATGTTAAGGCTTTACAGACCAGAGACGTGGGGATGGATCGACCCGATAATGATAGCATCAGAAGAGATCGATTCCCAGGGTAATGACATATACGTTCCTGTTGATAGTCAGGTAGACTGGCTAATTGACAGAGCTGAAGCACAGACAGAGCTTGCCTTAAAAGATGAGTCTGACAAAAAAGTTGCCATAGTTTACTACAACCATGGAGCAGGAAAAGATAATATCGGTGCTTCGTATCTGGAAGTGGTCCCAAGTATCAACAACATCCTCACTGCAATGGATAATGCAGGATATGAAATAAACAGTTCAGAGATCCCTAACGAAACAGAACTTGTAGATCTCTTCCTGACACAGGGAACGAACATCGGCACGTGGGCACCAGGTAAACTGGAAGAACTTGTGGAAACAGGCAAGGTTGAACTGATACCTGAAGAGATATACAATGGGTGGTTCAACTCACTTCCTGAAGAAAGAAAACAGGAAGTCATTGACATGTGGGGTGAAGCACCCGGAGAGATCATGGTCTATGTAGACAACTCCGGTAACAGATTCATAGTCATACCAAAGATAGAGATAAGTGAAAATGTCATACTTGCACCACAGCCCACCCGTGGATGGCTACAGGATAATGATGCACTTTATCACTCTGGAGACCTGCCACCTCATCACCAGTACATCGCATTCTATCTCTGGTTGCAGAACGAATTTGATGCAGATGCAATGGTGAACATGGGAAGACATAGTACTGTTGAATGGTTGCCTGGAAAGGAGTTCTGTTTGTTCAAAGATGAGTGGCCCGCCATTATGGCTGGTGATATTCCTGTGATCTATCCATACGTAATGGATGGTATGGGAGAAGGTATGCAGGCAAAACGCAGAGGAAATGCCATCATAATCGATCACCTCATACCTCCTGTAGTAATGTCCGGAAGCTACGGCAACTACACAGAATTGAATGACAAGATTAGTCAGTACAATGCGCTTTCCAGTGATCCGGATATGCAGGAATTGAGGTATGACGAGATCATTAATCTGACAATGGAATTGCACCTTGATGAAAGAGTGAACATGAGCCTTTCACAGGAAGAGTCATCCAGGGAAGAATTCCTGGACGAACTTGACGATGTCCTCAGGGAACTCAGAACAACATCCATGCCATATGGATTGCATATACTCGGAACTTCACCACAGGGTGAACAGCTAAGTGAAATGGTCTGCTCCATGCTTGGAAACGATTTCAAGGAGGAAGTTGCACTATACAACACATCTGAAACTGCACCTGTCCTGCTACTCGACCTTGTTCTAAATCAGGGAATTGGCTTTACTGATGCCCAAGAACAAGTACTTGGTGCTGGAAACAGTTCAGTTTCAATGGATAACTATCTGTTGACTGCAACTGAATATGCCGATAATCTTGATCAGAGTGAGAATGAGATACAGCAGGTTCTCAAAGCAATGGATGGAAAATATGTCGAATCCAACCTTGGAGGAGATCCAATACTTCGCTCGGATGCACTCCCATCAGGTAGCAACTTCTATGCTTTCGATGAGCAACTCATTCCAACCAAACAAGCATGGAACCTTGGAAAAGACCTGGCTAATCAAACCATTGAGATGTACATGGCTGGAAATGAAGGAGAATATCCAAAAAAGGTTGCATTTATCCTCTGGGCAGGAGAATCCACCCGCCATGAAGGTGTAATGGAAGCAGAGATCCTTTATCTCCTAGGAGTAAAGCCTGTTTGGGATAGCAGTGGAGAAGAAGTTGTTGATGTGGAATTGATTGATTCTTCAGAACTCGGACGCCCACGTATAGACGTACTTGTTCAGATCTCCGGACTTTACAGGGACACTTTCCCACACAAAATTGAGCTGATCGACAAAGCGGTCTATCTGGCATACAATGCACCAGACAACGGATATGGAGAAAATGATGAACGTCCTATCCCTGAATATATACCATATGATCCTGCAAACAATACCAACTATATCAGGGAAAATACGAACAACATCTACGAAGGATTGAACACGACCTTCCAGAATGAAACTGCTTCCATGACCATTTCACTGCTCAGAATATTCGGCCCTGAAGATGGTTCCTATGGAACAGGAATGGCCAATGCTGTCTCTGCCAGTGACACCTGGGAAAACAACACTGAACTTGCAGACCTCTACATGGAAAGGATGAGCCATGCCTATGGAGAATATGTTTGGGGAGAAAGCATTGAGGAAATTGTCAGCCAATGGGATGTAGCCGATAGCTCTGTGGATAATGAAGACGTCTTTGGAGACAACCTTGAAGATGTAAATGCGATTTTACACAGCCGCAGTTCAAACACATATGGTGCTCTTGATACAGACGACTTCTTCCAGTACATGGGAGGATTAAGTCTTGTTGTAGGAGAAGCCTCAGGTGTAATGCCGGATACATACATAATGAACCTCCAGAACCCTGATGCTGAGACCATAGAGACATTAAAGACCTACCTTTCAAGAGAGATCGTTACAAGGTATCTCAACCCGACATGGATCGAAGGTATGCAGCAGCATGGTTTCGAAGGTGCAAGTGCAATGGGTGACTTTATTGAGAATCTCTGGGGCTGGGAAGCTGTATGTCCTGACCTTATAGATGACTATGTGTGGGACAGTGTTTATGATACATACATGACCGGTGAAAATGCAGATTGGCTAAAAGAGAACAATCCGTATGCATACCAATCCATGACCGCAAGGATGATCGAAACTTACAGGAAAGATAACTGGGATGCAGACACAAAGGCACTCGAGAACCTTATAAATGAATACATCGAATCCGTGGTCGAAAGCGGTGTTACCTGTTGTCATCATACCTGTGGCAATCCTACACTTCATGAATTCATAACAGGACCAACACCTGTTCCAGGAATGAAGATTGATCAGGCGAATCTTGATAAGTACAAAAAACTGATTGAGGATGCAACAACAGCTAGTAATTCTGAAACCAGTTCCCACAAAAGCAACTCGAACACACCTTCTGCAAAAATAGTAAATAGCACAACCACAAGCAATAACGCCGCAGGATATGGAACTTCTACAGAACAGGCATCTGCTGTGGATGATAACTACGTGGAAGGATATGAGATGACAAAAGAAAAGCAATCAGAAGAAGCATCATCAAGTGGTTTTTCAGGTGCTGATGTCATTGCCACAGCAGTTGTTCTGGTTGCTGTAGGAACCATTCTATATGGATTCCGCCGGCAGAGACTCTGAAAAATAAATCAAAAATAAGTGGCATCCTCAAATGGATGCCTGTTTTTCTTTTTCTTTTTCTTTTTGTTTAGTACTTGTTTGAATTCTCTAGTATTGAACATCAATTCTAATCGATTTAATGTTCATTGATTAAGCAAAGATCTCTTCCAAACCGGCTTCCAGATGAGGATACATCGCCTCAGTATAACCATGAGATTCACCATCAACGGTTCCGAAAGACTTTGGCTCATCGGCCTTTTCGAAAGTCTTCAATGCAGAATCGTAAGTAATTATGGTATCATTGAGAGAGTGTATCATCACAAACGGACGTGGTGATATTGAATCCAGATAGTTGTCAGGATCAATGGAAATGAAGAAATCATAAGCTGCCTGATCAACGACATCTTCCCGATTAAGAGAATCAGAGTCGTAACCACTTGTACTTATGCCAACAACACCGGCGAGGGAATCATCAAGAGATGTTGCAATTATCGCAAACCTGCCTCCGTTGCTTAAACCCAGCATTGCTATCTTCGAATCATCGATCTCAGGCTGGTCACGCAGCACATCTGAGGCCATCAGGGCATCATACACCATAAGGAATTGTATCGGTTCAGCACCGTTCCTGAAAAGCATTATGTCATTTTCTACATTTATCGCACCAAGATTGCGCTGGTCGATCACAATGGATGCATAGCCCATTTCTGCCAATCGTTCAGAAAGGCTGTGTTCATTCTCTTTAGTAACACCTGCTCCCGGAAGGACCACAACAGCAGGGACTGGATCACTGTTGTTGTTACCAGCATTTGTGGGAATTGTCAATAGAGAATCCACTTCAACCTCCCGGCTTGTGTAAGTGATTGCTTTTACAACATATCCGGAATTTGAGTCGTCAACATCAATTACAGAATATTGAAGTTCTTCGCGCTCAGGATAGGACAACAATCCATCATCCGTCATTGTCCATGGATCTTCCTGACCACTGTAGAAGAGACCATAAAAACCTACGAGTAGCAGTGAAACACCGATCAGAAGTATAACATTATTATGACGTTTTAGGAATGTGCTCTTTGGTTTGGTTTTAGCCATAACTAAACAAATGGTAGCACAATAAAAAAAAGGTTTCCGTGCCATGGATGACACGGACAGTACAAGTTTACTTACTTGTTATTTCATTTCTGTGGTGGCCAGTTCTGTTCCATCCAGCCAGGAAGTCTTCCTGAATCTGCCGGACCGATCATAACATCTGCACCTGTTTCGTCTTCCACATCACCCTGAAGACGTGCTGCAAGTCCTGGAAGGACAATAACATTGTTGTTGAGCCTGCTCATGTCAAAGCCTGCCTCAGCAAGTCCATTCTTGATCTTTGCAGCTGTGAGCTGACCGCCTGCTACAGCAGCTTCCACACCAATCCCGTCGGTGTCGATAGCTGTGAGGTAACAGTCAATTCCATTGGATGAGAGGTCGCTCTCTACAGTGTAGTATGTAAGAGCGAAGTTGGTTGTCACAAGCAGAGGCGAATCTGCTGTTGGTGAACCTACCTCATAGACTCCCGGATCTACTGTGACCGGTTTACGTGGGTCGGTGTAGATGGTGTCACGGATGTGGACCTGTGGAAGCAGTGCGTATGGCTCGATACTGTGGAGTATCATGATATCGCCGTACTTGATGGTGAACACTGATGCGATCACAGTTTCCCAGTAGGATGCACTGACATCATCATCATGTGCCATCCATGCTGTAAGAGGCACCGTCATGATCGGGAATGCAATGTCACGGTCACCGTTGATGCCTGCCCTTCTGATCTTCAGGAAATTCTGGAAGGTTGTTCTGAGACCCTTTCCTGTCGGGAAGGTTCCCGGATCGAGGACAATATCCTCAATTCCATTCTCTGAGAAGGTCTTGGCAAGTGACTTGAGCATGTCAAGGTCATTTGGTGCGAACACTGTCACAGGGACATTATATTCCTGTGCAAGGGCTGCAACTTCCTGCCAGTTGTCCTTGTTGGCTGCATAAAGAAGCGGTCTCTTCTCTGCTGTTACCTTAAGTCCTGCCTTGAGAACTTCAGGATTGAATGAACAGAGTACCATTGGCAGGTCAGTGGTTTCGTTTACCTTCTTTACTGCTGCTGCGAACTTTGCAGGATCATCAGAAACACTGCGCACTGCGATCATGTCAAGGGTAAGGAAATCACCCACATAGAACTTCTTGAAGTCCTGGATCTGGTTGACCCTTTCCACCATTTCACTCTCTTCCATGGTGTCCCATACGTCGTATGCGAACGCTGTCTTGTTGAAGAATGTGAGCTTATGGCGGTGTAATACATCATCGCCACCGATGCTGACTGCCTTTTCACCGACACCGATTACTACTTCCCTGATCTCAGGTGCAAGAAGTGCTTCCAGCTCTTCATATTTCTTCTTGTATTTCTCTTCGGTTACTAGAGGAGTACAGTCGGTAGCTTTCAATGACCTGTCAATAAGGTGGGATGCAAATGCCATACAGGATGTTTCGCCGCACTCACCACAGTTGGTTCCCGGAAGGTACTTGTAAGCTTCAAGAGGGCTGTTGATTTTCATTTATCACACCTCCGCCCCTATCCAGTTAGTAATGTCGATCTCATCTGCCTCAATGGAACCGTAGAGTGTCTGTGTGAGCTCCTTGAGCACCTGTACAGACGTTGGATGCATCATCATGAACATGTCATTTCCTGCAAGTGAGAGTGTAAGACCTGTGACGATCTCCCAGATAGGACCTCTGTATTCACGTGGTCCCCAGTCGGAATCCTGGCTGAGAGGAGATTCCTTCATCCATGACTCACGTGCACCCCATGCGTTAGTTGTACCGGAAGACATCGGGAACGTAAGTTCATCATCACCCATGAGAGCTGCAAGCCTTATACGCTCCATGTTAGTGTAAGCATAGTCCAGACCGTAACCAAGAGCCGCGGTCGTAGGATCCATCACAATACTGTCCCTTGGGACTCCGCACTGCTTCATGAGCTTTCTGTTAAGCTCTTTCTGTGCATTGATCTCAAGCTGTGTCCAGGAAAGTACTGCATGACCGTAGTCTGTTGCAGCCTTTGCAACCCTTTCGTAATCAAGGTTAAGACTTGCGGATGCCAGAAGCACACGTTCGCCTTCTGCGACCTCAGCTGCTTTTTCAAGGACCACCGGGTCCTTCTGAGGGTTACCTGAACCACCGATGACGATAGGAACGTCAACTGCCTGAAGGACATCCTCTACGACCTTTGCTGCTTCCCTTGCAGGTGTGTCGTTGATGAGAGGGTCTGTTGAGATAAGGTGTATTGTGACCATGTCTGCGTTGAAGTCACGTACGACCTTCTTTGCCCATTCTGCAGGATCATTGATAACATCTTCATAGTTGCCCTTAACAGCTTTTGCCATTCCTATAGGCATGTCGAAGACATCCATTGTAACGTAATTGCGGTGTGGCATCTCAGCATCGAAGTAATATGGAAGTGCGTTCTCGCCACCAAGGGTGATGGTGCTCTTCCTGGAACCTCCATCTGCTGATGTGGCACCAAGGGTCACTTCCTGGATAGGGGTTGCCCACTCGCTCATCTTTGCAACATCGAACTTTGCAGGAATCAGCTCCTCGATCCTGGACTGACCGGCAACAGGTGCCTGAGGAAATCCGCCCATGGATGAAGCGAAAAGCTGGTCAACAGGATATCCTAGCATCCTAGCGATGTTTGC
>JBNJIC010000103.1:0-7879 GCA_051749005.1 Halobacteriota archaeon
TTTATCCTCTATCTTCTGTGCAGCCTCTTCCTCAACACAGAGTACATCGACACCCACGGGTCCTTCGGATGTATCGAGATGTCCGCCACCTGCCAGGAAAGCAGTTCTCTGGAAACCGGTGGTGTTTGACCCGTCAACAACTATCTTTCTCATGACATGAAGTTGCTCGACAGGTATCATGTGAAGCAGTTTTGCAATTGATACTGCGATATCAAGAGATTCCTTATTAAGCTCACGTGGTGGTTCTTCATCGTTTTCTATAAGACAGGTGGTGTCGTATGCCTTGTAGATGTATTTCCTGTTCACCTTTGTCTGCTCAAGTGCAGCTCTGTCGGTCTCTCCCATCTCGCTTGCTGTGGGGCGCAGGTAACGGAAGAATTCAAAGTTCGACTCATCCGTGTCACGTATCTTAGTAGGGCATTTACAGAAAAGTTTCTCTTTGGAATCCAGTTGCTGATGGATCTCAAGTCCGCATTTTAATCCAAGTTCACGGTAGTCGATCTTTTTGCTCATAGAAGTATCACCAATTACTCTTTCACGATCTAGACAACAAAACGTGTTAGCTGTTATAAAAGTATTGTTTGTTATCCATTCCCCGGAAGGTATTATATCTTTTTTATTTTGTTCGTGATCACATCAATACCTATAATTCGTAATTACCGTTGCCGCAATAACAAATTACTTATTATAGTAATCAGAAAAAGCTTTCCGGGTACAATAATGGACAAAAGAATAGCAAGCAGCGGATTAGATGGACTTGATGAACTGCTTCAGAACCTGTGGTATGGTGATAATGTTGTCTGGCAGGTGGATGATCTTGATGATTATATTTTCTTTGCAGAGAAATTCATCGATAATGCTACAAAAGAAGGTCATAAGTGTGTCTACATAAGATTCGCTCCCCACAGGCCGATCCTGGATCCGGTGAAAGGGCTTGATATTGTTGAAGTGGATCCTGCAAAGGGTTTTGATTATTTTAGTACAGAAGTCCACAGGATAATTGAGAGCTATGGACGTGAAGTATTCTACGTATTCGATAATCTTTCAACACTGGTTGTGGAATGGGCAACAGATGAATTGCTTGCGAATTTCTTTAAGGCTACATGTCCCTACCTTTATGAACTTGATACTGTAACTTATTTCGCACTTACAAAAGGAAGGCATGGCCACCAGGCGATTGCAACTATCAGAGAGACCACACAGTTACTCCTGAACTTCTATCATGTGGATGGCAATGCATATCTTCACCCTCTGAAGGTGTATGGCCGCTATTCAAGCCAGATGTTCCTCCCTCATCTTATGCAGGGGGACTCCTGGTTGCCGTTATTCAACAGTGGGGAAGCAGCATCTGTTTCCGGGGGAAAGGACCACAACATCCTTTCACCGGGGGCAAGCAGCATAGCTCCATGGGATACAATCTACAGTAAGGCGTTACAGTATCGAATGCTCTATGAGGAAGGGAAGATACCTCTGCAGGAAATGACAGCACTTAAAAGTGAACTGTGTCGTATGATAATTGGTGACAGGCCGAGATTCAAGGAACTTGCCGAGAAATATTTTGACATAAATGATCTTCTTTATATCAGGGAAAGGATCATCGGTTCAGGTATGATAGGCGGCAAAAGTGTGGGTATGCTGCTTTCAAGGAACATAGTCCTTAAGTCAGATGATTCAGGTGAGTTTGCCAGTATCCTTGAGCCACATGATTCCTTCTACATAGGTTCCGATGTTTTCTTCACGTTTCTTATCAACAACGATCTTTTCCGTTTGAAGATCGACCTTTCAAATGGCTATCGTCTCTCAAAGGAGGAATTCAAAGAGGTCGAGCAACGGTTCCTTGATGGTACATTCCCTGCTGATATTATGGAACAGTTCCGTAGTATGCTGGATTACTTCGGACAGGCTCCGATAATCGTCAGGTCAAGCAGCCTGCTGGAGGACAATTTCGGCAATGCCTTTGCAGGAAAATACCGAAGCGAGTTCTGTACGAACCAGGGTAATCCTGAAGAAAGACTCGCTGATTTCCTGAAAGCTGTCAAACTGGTCTATGCCAGTGCGCTGGATCCTGATGCACTAATTTACCGTAAGGCTCATGGTCTTGAAAATACCGATGAGCAAATGGCTATCCTTGTACAGCGTGTATCAGGCACTCACTACAAGAACTACTTTTTCCCGGCTCTGGCAGGTGTTACCTTTTCCAGGAACCTCTTTGCCTGGAGTGAGCAGATAGATCCGGACAAAGGCATGATACGCCTTGTCTTCGGACTTGGTACGCGGGCTGTTGATAGGGTTGATCGGGATTATCCACGTATCATCTCAGTAAGCCATCCCCAGCTGAGGCCTGAGAAAGGTCGTCAGATCGCCCGTTATTCCCAGATTGAGGTAGACCTCCTGGACCTTGAGAAGAACGAGTTCAGGACCGTTCCTGTCTCTAAATTGCTAAAGGATTTTGATTATCCGAAGCTGAGGATGTATGCTTCGCTACTGAAAGATGATTACATCAGGGACCCTGTAACAAGTTTCATATCAGCTGCCGATGGGTATCCTGTGCTTACTTTCAATAATCTTATATCAAAAACAAAGATCGTTGATATCATCGGCAATGCTATCCAGACCATAGAAAAAGCATATGGTCAGCCTGTAGATGTGGAATTCACCGCATTTATCGGTAAGTCGAACAGTATCAGGTTCAACATCCTTCAGTGCAGGCCCATGAAAATACCTGGTAAGGTTGAATCATTCACAATTCCGGAATACCTTGGTCAGAATGATATATTGTTCAGGTCATCAAAGACAATTTCCGGAGGAGTTGTCCCTGATGTACGTTATATTGTCTATGTGGACCCGGTCCTCTATACAGATATTGATCTCGAAAAGAAGCAGTCCCTTGGAAGGATCATCGGTCGGCTGAACGAAAAGCTTGGTAAGGAAGAGCAGAAATTTATCCTCATGGGGCCGGGAAGATGGGGCAGCAGCAACCTTGAACTTGGTGTGAATGTAACATATTCTGAAATAAGGAATACATCTGTGCTGATCGAGGTGGCAAGGCAGACCACCGAACACAGACCTGATGTGTCCTATGGTACCCATTTCTTCCAGGACCTGGTCGAGGAAGAGATAATCTATCTGCCTCTGTATCCGGATGAGATTGAGTCACAGTTCAATGAGAAGTTCTTTGAGAGATCAGCAAATTCGTTCCCTGATGTTTTTCCTGAATATGATAGCTTCAGTGATATAATTAAATTGATAGATGTCCCTGCTGTGACGGGGGGTGCTCATGCATTTGTATCAGCAGACCCCGAAAAACAGGATGCCATCTGTTTCATTAAAAAGTGATCGTAAAGTTGTAGGGTTGTAGATAAGTGAAAGTCCCTGAGATTCCCGTATTTTCCACTTTCACTCTATATCCTTGCTTCATTCTTTACTTTTTCATTGACCTGTGGACCTCTTCAGCCTTACCTTTGTTCAGTACCCTTCTGAACCTCGGGTCAGTGATGGAGTCCTTAGCTTTCTGCATTTTTTCAGCAACCTTTGCCATCATGTCCACATCGACTTCAGGGAACGCGATGTCAACATGCTCCTTCAGTTGCTCGGGTTCGACCTCAAGTGCCCTTGAAATGTCCGGACGCTTCCTTTCTTTTGTTAGCAGTGAATCAATTGCATCTTTCCATTCCGATGACCACGGTGAGTCAGGGATATCAGTATGATTTATTTTGCTTCGTGCGACCTTCATCACATCCACAGGACAGGCATTGACACAGGCTCCGCAATAAGTGCATAGTTCGTGTACTGCAGCGATCTTCTTTCCATCCTCCGGCACATACCAGAGGTGGGAAGGGCAGATGTTGAAACATGCATGACAGCCCTGTGTATCACATTTTTCGATGTGTTCGTCGACAAGTACAAGTTCACCTTCAAATGGCTTGATCAGGTCAACTGCGTCATAAGGGCAGATAGCGTCACACCAGCCGCAGCGTGTGCATTTATCCTCGTCCACCTTTACATTTCCTGAGACCTCAGGCGGTTCGCAGGGACGCTCTCCTTTTACCTTAATTGCATCTTCAGGACAGATGTCCTGGCAGAGCATGCAGTAATCGCACATGTCCTCGTCAATGATAAGTTGTTCAAAGGGCATCGGGTCGGTTGGTGTTGCTTCCTTTTCAAGCATCAGGAAGGCATCACAGAAATATGCACATATTCCGCAGAGGTTACATTTATCGGTGTCTATTTCGATCTCACCTTCAGAGTTCTCTTTCAGAGGTGCTATCTCTTCTTTTTTAGGTAATGTGTACTCCAGTTCAATGGCATCTTCCGGACATGCTGCTTCACAGAGTGAGCAAGGGACGCACTTTTCGTTCATCTCCACCTTGTACTTCAGCACAGGAAATTGGTCCTCTTCAGGGAAATCTCCTTCAGTACTCATTTCCAGCGCTGTTACAGGGCAGAAATTCACGCACATGGAACAGAAGGTACACTTCTCAAGATCCATCATCACAGGCGGTGCGTCCATGCCTGTGGCTATTTCCTTGATAGGGCCGAGCTCCAGTGCCTTTGTGGGACAGATCCTGACGCAGATCCCGCATCCCACACATCGCTTGTAATCGTAATCAAGTGTTTTCTCGGACCTGTCGGAGCGAAGCTTGTAAAGGATGTGGTTATTCTGTATATCCATCTCTCTTGAGACTTGCATGGGCTTATCTTCGTCGGTCATTCCTGTCCCTCCGTCAGTTCTGAGCCAACAGGGCCAAGTTCGGTCAGTTCGTCAACGAAATCCTCGATGGTCTTTGCAAACTTATCCCCTTCTGCTGCCGATATCCACTGCAGCTTCAGCCTTGTCGGGTCCAGTCCCATCTCGTCGAGAATTTCCTTCAGGTTCTCCATTCTGTGCCTTGCATCATGGTTTCCGAGGATATAGTGACATTCGTCAAGACGACAGCCGGTGACTAGCACTCCGTCAGCACCTCTTTGCAGTGCTTCCAGCACGAAGTCCGGGTCCACGCGTCCGGCACACATGACCTTGATTATTCTCACATTGGTGGGGTACTGTATCCTTGATGTTCCTGCAAGGTCGGCTGAACCATAGCTGCACCAGTTGCAGAGGAATGCGATAATGAGCGGGAACTCGTCCTTGACCTCAAGGGCTGCCCTGATCTGTGCTATTATCTGCTCATCGGTGCTTTGGGGCATGGTGATCGCATCTGTGGGACATGATGCACTGCATGAACCGCATGTCTGGCAGGATATCTCATCGACCACTGCCTTGCTGTCTATCACTTTGATGGTGTTGAAATTGCAGGTGTCTTCACATATACGGCATCCAATGCATTTTTCCGGATCCACATGTGCACTGAAAGGGTCGCTCTTAAGTTCGCCCTTTGCCAGCAGCCGGGTGGATCTTGCAGCGGCTGCACTTCCCTGTGCAATGGATGTTTGTATCTCCTTTGGACCCGAAGCACAGCCTGCAATGAAAACACCGTTTATATGAGCATCCACAGGCCTCATCTTGGGGTGTGCGATGGAAAAGAACCTGTCGGCCCTCTTTGATAGGTTCAGCATCTTTGCGATGGGGTCCGAAGTTGTGCTGGCTTCCATTCCGGTTGCCAGGATTACCAGATCGTAAGCGTCCTCACGGATAGCACACTCAAGTGTATCCTCATAACGAAGCTGCATCTGTCCCTGCAGGTCAGGCTGAACCTCTGCAACCTTTCCACGGATAAAATTGATCCCCATAGTCTGTGAACGTATGTAGTATTCTTCATACATCTCGCCTGACGCGCGTATGTCAATGTAATGGATTGTAACATCACATTCCGGATAGCGCTCCTTTATCATCTGTGCGTTCTTCATGGAAGACATGCAGCATACCCGTGAACAGTAAGGGTTGCCGACTGTCTCGTCCCTGGAGCCAACACACTGGATGAATGCGACCTTCTTCGGTGTATCTCCTGTGGATGGCACTACGACCTTGCCACGTGTTGGTCCTGATGCATTGAGCAGTCTCTCAAGCTCCATATTGGTCAAGACATCCGGATAGTAACTGTAACCATACTCCTGCTTACGCTTTGCATCGAATAACCGGTAACCTGTGGCAACTATTACAGAACCGACGGTGAACGAGAACTCCTCTTCCCTCATTTCATAGTCAATTGCATCTGCCGGGCAGGCTTGCTTGCACAGTCCGCAGCCAACGCAGAACTCGTTGTTGATGTAAGCAGATTGAGGGACAGCCTGTGGAATGGCCATGCTGATGGCCTTTACTTTGCCAAGCCCGCTGTCGAATGGATTTGGTATTTCAACAGGGCAGACACTTGAGCACTGGTCGATACATCCCTTGCAACGGTCCACAATTACGTATCTGGATCGCTGGATACCCTTTACTGTGAAATTGCCCACAGATCCTGAGATGTCAGTGATCTCGGCATAGGTCCTCAGTTCGATTTCAGGGTGATTCTGCACGTCCGTCATCTTCGGTGCCAGCACACAAATGGAGCAGTCATTGGTAGGGAACACTTCATTGAGCAAAGCCATCTTACCGCCGATTGTGGGTTCCCTTTCCACCATATGGACGTGCGTTCCGGCATCTGCCAGTGTCAGGGCTGCCTCGATTCCGGCAACACCTCCACCAATTACAAGCACATCCCTGTTAGCCTCGAATGTAAGTATCTGCAATGGCTGCAGCAGTTTCAGCTTGGCAACTCCCATTTTAATAAGATCGAAGGCTTTCTGTGTAGCCATGTTCTGGTTATTCATGTGCACCCAGGAGCATTGCTCACGGATGTTTGCGATCTCCAGAAGGTATGGGTTGATTCCTGCCTTTTCAAGGACTCTCTTGAATGTGGTTTCATGGAGCTTTGGAGTACAGGCTGCGACCAGGATCCTTTCAATATTGTTCTCTCTGATGTCCTCGATCAGCTGCTCCTGCCCGAAGTCAGAGCACATGAACTGGATATCTTTCACAAGGGTGACATCCTCCATCTCCCCGACCTTTTTGTGCAGTGCATCCATGTTGATGACACTTGCAATGTTCAATCCACAGTGGCAGATATATACTCCGATTCGCATTTGACAGGCTTCCTCTTGAAGTTTGGTGAATTTATGAAACTATTATGGATAACGAATGTCCAAATTTATCATTAACTGTTACTAAATATCAGTTGGCTTTATTGACATTTCTTACCAATTCCGGTATGCAGGAACATATTCCTGATGTCTTGTGCAGTGGCAAATTCCTCGTAGACTTCCTGTGCGCTTTCAGGATTCTGGAACATCCGGACAAAGACACAATCCAGTTTCCCGTCTTCACTTGTAGTAATGATGCGCATGTCATGCTCATCCACGGGCACCCATATAACAATCTGTCCCTTTTTTTTATCGTAGTTGAGGTCTATCTTAAATTCTTCAAACTGCTTGCTCTGCTGAACAATCCCACAACATTCAATATTATCAGTCATGCTTTCAACGTATGTACTACTGCTTATTAATGGTTGTGATTCTTTCCCACACATCCCCGCTTTCTCACGAAAAACATTATATATTACTAATGCTATTATGGGGTTGCACATCCCCATTGCATTATTGATTGCGGATACTGATGTGCATTATTGGCAACACCGGGCCCGTGGTCTAGCCGGTCATGACATCGCCTTTACACGGCGGGGGTCGTGAGTTCGAATCTCACCGGGCCCACCACAATCCTGTTCTTTCGGTTTTCGCGAGGAAGAGCTTTGGGTTTGCTGTTTTGATTCTACAATTGAAGCTTCCGTTCTGCTTTCAGTGAGGTGTTGAGCGAAGCTCATCACCTCGGTCCGCGCTCCAGAAGCGTGATCTGGCTGAACGGGCCCACCACAATCCTGTTCTTTCGGTTTTCGCGAGGAAGAGC
>JBNJIC010000104.1:0-7828 GCA_051749005.1 Halobacteriota archaeon
ATGTATATATCGTGTTAAGATATCTAAATATGCACAAAAAAAGGGATCAGGTGTCAGCCCCGATCATACCTCTACGCAGTTTTCCCACAGGCCGTGGATGTTGCAGTATCCAAGAGCGCAGAATGATGCATATTCTCCAATGTTCTCGAGTTTGAACCAGCAGTCAGGCTTTGTGTTTCCGGGACTGAAGTTCACCCTTCCAAGATCAATTACCTCTCCACTGCTCTTCTTGCCGTAGAGTTCAACCCATGCAATATGATGCTCAACGGTATTTGGATGTGGAGTTTCTTTACCTACAATGATCCTTACAAGGTCAGCATCTGTTCCTCCATGCCCTTTGAGGATATCGATGGCAGGTACATGTTTCTCCTTCATTGCGCTTTCAGCTTCAATGTCCTTCCCTTTGACTAACTCTCCAAATTTCAAAATTCTCACTCCTTTAGTATTTTCTACTCAAATATCTATGATTAGTTTCGGTATAAGGTTTTTGTGGTTGTTATAAAGTTATGGGATTTGTTCATACTGTAATGTAATTATACTTATATGAAACGAAAAATGAATACTACCACCGAGCTCTTTAAGAATAGTACACCAGGCGTGGTATAGTAAGAGGAATATTTCTTAAAGAACTCATTGAATTCGATGTCTGTTTTTTTATTTATATTTGTGCATTCAAAAAAATCAATAACAACATGTCAATGATTGATATCCAGATTCAAAATTATCAATATGTTATTAATGTTTTTGACCCATCAGAGGGTATAAATTCCAGAATTGGTGTTAAGAACTCGAATTTTAGTACGCCTCTATGGCTCCCGCAGTATTGATCAAAAATAAGAAGAAGTTCACTTTTTGTTCAATACCTTATGTCAGGAAGTTGTAAAGTTGCAACTATGTCATATCTCATTATGATGCTTTACACGACACGCACGATCATCCATTCGAGACATATTGTAAACATAATTATTATCGCACATATGGAGCTGTCTATCAGGTTTTGTTTGTTTATGTTAACGCTTTCCATGATATTATCCCTCCCTGGTATAGTATATCAATTGTTCAAGCATATCAATGTCTTGACCCCCCCCTTTTACATATCTGTGGTCATGTCTTTGTTGAATTTAAGACTGGTTCCATAATCTACAAAATTGTATCAATCACTCACAAAAAATACAGGATTACCGGCAACAATATAACTCCCATTGCATGTGACTTTCTGATCTTCATGAACGAAGCGGACATCCCAAGCGGAATCGCGATCACAAATATCAGTAGCCCAAAGAAGCCGGTGAACATCAGGCTCATAAGTGCAAGTCCCAGAAGGACCGATATGCATATCATCGAGTAATCGAGTTTTGCAAGCATTATGTGGATGTTGTTACCGATAGTTATTGTTGAGAAATAGGAGAGCAACGCTGTGATGGCAATTACCAGCAGGAACATGATGATGTCCTGACCGGTCAGGCTTGCGACCTGCAGGAGCTCTTCCACTGCGACCATTGCTCCACTTCTAGTTTTGCCGATCACTGCCAGTGCAAAAAGGCCGAAGATCGCGTTTGCAGTATTGACGCCGGAAACCGATACGATGAATTCCTTTGAACTTTCCATGGTCTCATCCCGGTAGAACTCGTCATCGTCGTAACGGTAGTAGCCTTCATTTTCATTATTCTCAATATCATCTTCACATTCGGATCCGCTTTCAATTTCCCGACTAAGGCTGCTTTTCTTTCTCTCAAAATCACTTTTGATGAAAAGTCTTGCAAGCACTGTAGCAATGGATGAGGATATCCCGGGAAGCCATGCAACGACGGAGCCGGCTGCACTACCTGTGATCACTCCTCTGGCTATTCTTTTTGAAGGAAGGTCTATCCTTGAATATCTCTGTGGCGGGATGTGGGAGTCAGATAAAAGGCTGATGAGCAATTGCGATGCTCCGAAAAGACCGCTGAGAAGCGGAAGGAGTATTGAAGGGGATCCAAAGTCGATCAATGGGTTCATTGAAGATTCCATCCTGAAGGCGAATATTCCGAGGATGCCAGTGAGGATGAAAAGAATTAGGGCGTAGGCCTTGTACCTGTATTTTACAAGTGAGCCCTGGTTGATGATATATTCACCTTTCTCGCTCAGAATCAGGGCTATGGAGATCAGCAGAAGGAACAATCCTAGGTAGTTCTGGAGTACGGGGTAGATCCTGCTGAAAGCAAATACAAGAGGAACTGAGATTATCAGGGAGAATGCGACCGAGCCTGCGCTTCCCAGGGCTGAGAGGCGTATGGCTTCTG
Organism: Halobacteriota archaeon; assembly: GCA_051749005.1. GTDB lineage: Archaea > Halobacteriota > Methanosarcinia > Methanosarcinales > Methanosarcinaceae > Methanococcoides. The sequence continues at coordinate 2,283 of JBNJIC010000104.1, forward strand.
AACCACATCCCTCGAGCAGTAGCCGGTGTCCGGGGAGGACTGCAAGCGCCATGTCGTCATTTGGCGCTCCCAGATATACGGCAGGTATAATGTCGTGAAAGGTATGTGACAGGGAGTTTGCCAGGATCGCAATGGCTATGTACGCTGGCGGGATACCGCTGTCCATGAGTATTGGGGAGAGTGCTACCAGCATCAGGGCAAAATTGTTCGTGTGGATGCCGGGAATAAGTCCTGAAACTATTCCAAGTGCATATCCTATGAACACCGATAGCAGTAACATCGGGATGGTGATGTCGGAGGGCATTTGAGTTCCTTTTAAGTTTCGTTTTTCAGGATGTATCAGCTTCCTGTGGCATGACGCCCGGAGATGTCTGCCATTGTCTTTATTATACGATATAATTATTTCCAGTTTTTATAGTGTAAGAAATATTTTAGAAAATCAATTTTTTAGCTACTACTTTCCTTCCTTTTTTCTCTTCCTTTTTTCTCTTCCTTTTTTTACTTCTTTTTGCTCTAGTCTTCAGCCTCCGTTTCTCCCTTTTCTCTTCTATCATACAACAAATATTTATACAAACGACGATATTTGGTAAATTTACAATAAATATGGTCACACTATGGGATAATTATGCTTAGAAAAAGTCCAGCTTTCAGGGAAGTGCAGAATTTCAGACAATTCTGGGTGAGCTCACTTGTACTTATCCCTGCAGTTGTAACGCTTTACGGGGCATACAAACAACTGATTCTCGGCCAGCCTTTTGGCAATAACCCGGCATCGGATACCACCATGATCATCCTGATGGTGATATTTGGCTTCCTTTTCCCGTTATTCATCTTTTCCATGAAATTGGTGACCGAAGTACACGAAGATGGTGTTTATGTGCGTTTTTTCCCTTTCCATCTGGCTTTCAGGAAATTCGGATATGCAGATATTGACAGCTACAAGTCGGTTCACTACAGTGCTCTTCGTGATTATGGTGGCTGGGGTATACGCTATGGTAGAAATGGTAAGGCATACAACATAAGCGGCAACGATGGTATCATACTGGAGTTCAGGAATGGAAAACATTTGCTCATTGGTTCACAAAGGACACATGAGTTCATGATTGCCCTGGAAAAAAGTGCCGGAAATGCCTGAAATGACAGCCCGGGTATTTAAAAAAAGGCTTTTTAAGCGGTTATTGGTTGTTTGCTGTTTTTGTCACCTGTTTTTTCAGAAAAGTTGGTCCACACATTCCTCGAGGTCACGGAATGCACGGGTCTCTTTGATGTTCTGCGGACCTGTGGCAAAAGCTTCCAGAATTGAGCGATAGTACCATTCCTGTTCTTCCTTTGGTGCATTGAACTTGTCCCAGAATCCTTCACCTTCCATCTTTATATCGCTGATCAGGTCCCTGATATTGGCGAGTTTGTCTGCACATGAGAGAAGTTTTGTCTCGCTGTTTGCCCTCTCCATCTTTCTGACAGTGTATTGCTTCCTGTCTTTCCAGTTATTTGTATTGCTCTCTTTCGCAGCCTGCCTGAGCTCTTCAGGTTCTGTAACCGCATCCACGTAATCTGCGACCTGCTCGCCATATCTTCTTTCTATTGTTTTAATATCAACGTCAGTATCTTCAATGAGGTCGTGGAGCAATCCTGCGAGAACAAGTTCATATGGAGCATTCTCTTTTAGAAGGATAGATGCTACGTCCATTGGATGTGTTATGTATGGAGTGCCTGATTTTCTTGTATTGTTCTTGTGTTCCTGACTGGCGAACGCGAACGCATCAGCAATTTCTGGCAATGCCTTCTTCTGTTTTATTCCATATTTTTCCTGGAGGTCAAGTAATTGTATCCTGTAGTTTGCCAGTCTGACATATTCATAGACCTTGATACTTCCATTTATCTCTGTCAAGAACATCCTGTAATCATCGCTTTGCCAGATCCTTCTGGAAGGTTCATCGGACAGGAAATCCAGATAGGCAAAAAGTTCAGGTGTTTCTATAGGCTCAGGAGCACTGCCTGAATAAATAGTGATGCCATTTCCCTTTTTTTCAGTTTTATCACAATACTGGCTTATCAGTTCGCGTATTTTCATGATGAGGACTCCATATTATTAAGATGATCTTTATTGTAGTGGACGATATTCCTGTTCAATGGATAAAGTTTTCGTATAGAAAGAGCCGGATCCGTCGAATCAAAAATAAATAATGCTGACTCATTGGATTCTTTTCTTTATTATCCAGGAGGTGGCAACGATCCAGTTGTCGAGGATACTGTTGTATTTACTTAGTATCTCATCTTCCGGCATCTCTGTATCCATTTCCAGCAGGTGTGGAAGCTCTCTGATGATTGAAAAAGCAGCTTTTCTGCCGGCATTTTCCGGGATGAGCCCCCATGAGACTTCATCGATTATGTGAAGTACAGAAGCAGTTGCGGCTACTAGTGCCGGATTCCGTGAAACTTTACGAAGTTCCTCTGTGAAACGGGGTTTTTTGTTCTCTCCCTCAAGTGTTGATGCCACTTTCCAGTATTGTGCTTCATTGATCCTGAAACGGTCCAGCCTTATAAGCATATCCTGCTGGGTTATCGGTGTAATGTCTGATTGTATTCCAACAGCCTTTGTTACTGCTTCAAGGACACATTTACCGATAAGCTCTCCTAGCTTTGAATGTTTCCCGGCATCTGTAAGTTTCATAGGGCTTGCAGGGTTCGAAACGACAGAGATCATATCCGTCCCTGTTCCTGTTGCAAGACCTTTTGAATAACGGCTGGGTACCATAAGCTGCTGCAATGCAGCGCTCTTTGCCTCAGTAGCAGTTATAACAGCTCTTGAAATGGAATATTCAGGCAGGTCTGCTCCTATGAGAAGGATAATATTTACTGTTCCTCCCACAGGTTCGAACCTTTCGTCTTCCTGGTAGTAAGATGCAGGGTCGCCGGCTCTTCCTCCGTTGATCTCGACTCCGGCAGTCACTATGGCAGTGACCTCCAGTCCCCGGAAAGAATCAGAAACTATAACGGCGTTATTCATATTGGCAGTTGTGAGCATTCCTGATGTCTTTTCCGTTTCAAGCCCAAGTCTGTCTGCAACTATCCTGAGATATTCGGGAACGCTTCCTCCTTCAAGGTCTCCTGCCCCATGGCTCCGGTGTGGTATCCTGTGATTGAATATAGCTTCCATTCCCTCGTGGTAGCCTCCGTTGAGCCATGAGGTTGTGAGGGTCTTTCTTCCTTTGGGAAAAGTTACGATGAGGGAGCTTTCCTGAATGTATACAAGCTCCCCGGAAGATGTTTCAAAAAGAATCTCTGGTTTCGTATTACCACTACCTTCCGTCACTTCATGATATATATCGCCTCAGTACTCATAGGGTTCATCATTTCTCAGAAATGTTCATCATCACAGGCGATATTTTGTCAGCATTTTATCTCATTGCATATTTTCATGGCGGCATCAGCTGGTGAATCTGAGTTATAGATGCTGCGTCCGACGATCACCCAGTCAGCACCTGCATTGATGACATCGGCAGCGCTGCCACCCTGTGCACCTACTCCGGGTGAGATTATGTTCAGTTCATCTCCGATGATCCTGCGGATATCCCTTACCCTTTCAGGTCTTGTTGCAGGTGCCACAACACCTGAAGCTCCGGCATCTGCAGCCATCTTTGCAATTGTCTCTGCAACCGGCCGGAAGAACTCTACGCCACCGGGATGGCTCATTTCAGCTACAACATAGACTTCCCTGCCATATTCGTTTGCCACCTTTACGCAGGAATCCAGGCTATCACGGCCTGTGAAGCCGTGTGTTATTATTGAATCGGCTCCTGCATTGAAAACATGTTCGCAGATCAGGCGATCGGTATTTGGTATATCGGCCACCTTGAAATCTGCAATAACAGGTGCAAGTTCAGCTAATTCTTTAACGATGCCCAGCCCTTCTCCAAGTACGAGAGGATATCCGACCTTAATGGAATCCACATATTCGGATACTTCATTTGCAATTCTCAGGGCATCTTCCCTGTTTATAACGTCAAGGGCAACTATAAGGCAGTTCTTCTTTTCCATAGGGCATCTCCTGTGTCCGTTTTGTGGAACAAGTTTTAATTGTGCTGGTGGCTTCAATGTTCCCTTAGCTCATTAACTTTTCTTTTTAGCTCCTCGACAATCTCAGGATTCTGGAGTGTTGTTATATCTCCAACCTCCATGTTATTGGTAATTGCTTTCAGGACACGTCTCATGATCTTTCCGCTCCTTGTTTTTGGCAGATCTTCCGTGAAGATGATCTGCTTCGGACGTGCAATAGGTCCTATCTCCTCTACAACGTGATCTTTTAATTCCTTTTCAAGCTCATCATCTTGATGTTCATTATCTTCAAGGATCACGTAAGCTACAACGACCTCCCCTTTGAGCTCGTCTTTCTTTCCGTCAACAGCAGCTTCTGCAACTGCCTCATGGGATACAAGTGAACTTTCTATCTCCATGGTACCCAGCCTGTGTCCGGAAACCTTGATTACATCGTCCAGGCGGCCAAGCACCCAGAAGTACCCTTCCTTATCCCTGCGTGCACCATCGCCTGAAAGGTATCTGTCAGTACCCCACTTGCTCCAGTATGTGTCAAGGAACCTCTGTTCATCACCATTTATTGTCCTGATCATACTCGGCCATGGTCTCTCTATTGCAAGGTATCCTCCCTCACTTTCAGCAACTTCATTACCTTCATCATCGAGTACAGAAGCCTTAATCCCAGGGAAAGGTCTGGTCGCAGTACCCGGTTTCATGGTTGTAAGTCCGGGAAGCGGACTTATCATTATCATTCCAGTTTCGGTCTGCCACCAGGTATCTACGATCGGACAGCGTGAATTGCCGATGATTTCATAGTACCACAACCATGCTTTCGGGTTGATCGGCTCGCCAACACTTCCAAGAAGTCGCAATGAAGACAGGTCAAAATCTCCCGGGATGTCATCTCCCCACTTCATGAATGTACGTATTGCTGTAGGAGCTGTATAGAATATAGTTACTCCGTACTTTTCCACGATATTCCAGAATCTGCCCTTGTCCGGATAGTCAGGTGCACCCTCATGCATTACAATTGTGGCTCCGTTTGAGAGGGGCCCGTATACCAGGTAGGAGTGTCCCGTGATCCAGCCGACGTCGGCAGTACACCAGTATATATCTTCATCTTTCAGGTCGAATATCCATTTGGAAGTTACATTTGTACCTACCATATATCCGCCGGTGGTATGGACAACTCCCTTTGGCTTCCCGGTTGTACCGCTGGTGTACATAAGGAAAAGTATGTCCTCTGCATCCATGTGTTCGGGTTCACAATCCGGATCGATATTGTGGATAAGGTCGTCCCACCAGATATCCCTGTCCTCTTTCATGGCAATGGCATTGGCAGCATGTTTGGTCACAATTACCTTCTCCACACATGTACAAGTCTCAAGTCCCCTTTCAGCCTTTTCTTTTTGTTCCACAATTTTACCTCTGTGGAAATAACCGTCACATGTGATGACATAGTGGCTGTTTGCGTCGTTCACACGTTGCGAAAGAGCCTCTGAGGAGAA
>JBNJIC010000105.1:0-7782 GCA_051749005.1 Halobacteriota archaeon
TTTTAGTTCTGTTGAGGAGGTTAATCGAAATTCTCAGCAATATAAATGTCACAAGGTTGTAGACCTCATCAGTATCTATGACATGGTCCTCTATCTTCATAGGTGTTATAGCTTCCTTAGGCAGGAACAATCTTGTCAGTACATTCCGGACCACTTTAAGAAGCAAAAGAACTCTGAATATTTTGATGCCGCCTGCAGTGGATCCGACATTGCCTCCCATCAACATCATAAATATCAATACTGCTATTGAGGCCTCGGACAAAATGGAAAGATCTATAGTAGAAAATCCCGCAGTTGTGGTTGCAGATATGATCTGGAAAAGACTGTCCATGGTAATATCATAACCTGTATTTCCCCTCGAAAGAGTAAAAGCAAAAAGTGCTGATCCCATGACTATAAAAGCCAGGAAATACCGAAGTTCCAGATTTTTTAATATTTTTCCCGGCTTCTTTAGGAGATAGGGATAAAGTACAAAACTGACAGCTCCCAGGAGACATGATATACTGATGGCAACTGGAACAAGGCTTCCCCCATATGCACCTATACTTTCAGCACGTGTGGAAAATCCACCGGTGGAGACACAGGAAAGTGCATGGCAGATCGAGTCGAACAAAGACATACCACTTATTAAAAGCATTATTATAGAGACCAGAGTTATCATTATGTACACCTTACCAAGCGTACGGGTGGTGGATATAACAGTTGGTTTTATCTTCATGTCCCCGTAGTTGGCCTTGTATATCCTGGATGCCGTAGTTCCCGGACTAATAAGTACTGAGAGAACAACAAGAATAATTCCGATCCCACCAACCCACTGGCCCCAAGAACGTGAGAACAGGAACAATGGCCCGACATCTGAAGGAGCTACACTAAGCCCAGTTGTCGTAACAGCTGAGACACTTTCAAAATAAGCATCAATAAAAAGCATTCCCGTTGTAAGTGACATCGGAATTGCACTAAGGAAAGCTGAGATCGGGAAAACCAGTGCGACAATAATGAGTGCGTCCTTTGTTTCAAGATCATATTCAGGAAGAGAACGATATACAACATAACCAATTGTAAAAACTGTAGCAGCAGTGATCCCATAATCGACCGCACCTTCAATGTATCCAAGCACCAGCGCAGCAATTGCAGGAACAAACAATACAAAAGCAAAAGCTATCATGTAATATCCTATGTACTTTACTACAGCTTTAGGATTGACAGGGATGTGTAGTTCGTACATAAATTATAATTCTGCTTATTACTTTATAAGCTATATCATAAAATTACACTATGAATTCCCTGTTCTTGAAAAATAAGATCCACAGAATAATATTCTGTATAAAAAGTTTTATTTTTCGATCATTAAGCCCTCATGGAACTTGAACCAATACCCATAATTATTCTAAAAATAATCTGCTATAAGGAAATAGAAGAGCCTGATGTGTATGAAATATATCCGGTAAATGACCCATTTATTAGTTGATTTTTTCAAATATTGTGGAAAATACGATGGGCAAATATTCAAAGTTAGGAATGTGAGTTGGAGACTAGAAAGGAACTCGAATTCAACTTGAGCTTACAGAGATTGATGACATATTAGGTTTCCCTTTACCACCTGCTGCAAGGAAACACACCGCATGGTGGACCAATGACAAGAACCGATTTCATACAATGGATGGATGGCTTGGCCATGGCTGTAAAGCCAAAGTGAATTTAGAGACACAACAGGTGAGCTTTGTTGATCCGGAAAACATCACCCATACTAAAGATAAATTTGAGTGCATTAAAAAATCTACACCAACAAAATCCTATGATTTCAAAAATGAAGCGCTTAATGTAATGTCTGATTTTATTCAAAAGAGCTTGTTATAGACCAATACCCGGGGTTACCAAAGTCTTCCGGCATTATTTCCTATGATAAAGATATACAACCATCAAATATCTCTGCAATTTCTGAACCTGTATGGTTGATGGAAAAACTATTGCTTTAAATAAGTTTATGGTCTTTGGTAACAACCGCCGTGTTCCTGATGAATGGTTAAAAACATATGGACATCTTGTATATGATGTTGATTTTTTCTATTATAGCCATGAAGATGATAGATCAGAACGATTTATTTTTGAATGAAGCATCAAATTGATTTGTAGAAATCCTATGTTTTACCTTATTTTATTTTTTATATATTGTATTTTGTATTTCCCCACATTACGTATCTGCAAATTGAAGAGTTCTGTAAAACCTCATTTTTAGTCATGGCAATCAAAAACTATAATAAAAACTAAATAAGTTATAATACGGGGGTAAATATATGAAAATATGCGTAACAGCCAGATCAGGTAGCTTAGATGCTGCCGTAGAACCTCGTTTTGGAAGGTGCTCTTATTTTGTTATTGTTGATCCTGAAACAATGGATTTCGAAGCATTTGAAAACCCGGCCTTATCAATTTCAGGAGGTGCGGGTATCCATGCAGCACAGGCAATGGTTAACAAAAACATCGATGTTTTACTAACAGGTGATGTCGGACCCAACGCTTTACAAATCCTTTCTAATGCGGGTACTAAGGTTATTAGAAATATCTCAGGCACTGTCAAAGAAGCAGCTGAAAGATATCAAAATGAACCATCAGAAGAAACCGAACAAATTAATTCCGCTGATTATACCGATACATCCGGAGAAATAAATGACTATGATTACCCTTCAGGAACCGGAAAACCTGGATATGCACAAGTTGGACCCGAGAGGGGTAGAGGCAGACGTTGCAGATGTTACCCGCACAAATCGGACTATTATATGCCTGAACTAAAAGCCAACTCTGATGTTTCCGACGACGAAATTTCAATAGATGAAGAGCTCATACGTATCAAAGAGATCATCAGTACCATGGAAGAAGAAATTAAAAATCTCAAAGAAAGATTGGAAAAGATCTCAACAAGCAAATGAAATTTAATTAGATTTGAAAATAATTCAAACATATGTAATATACAATCTTAGTCCAGGAAATAATGTATTCAAATAAGTATGGATATAATGAGGAAGTTATTGTCCTCAAGGACATCTGGTTCCATTATAATGGCATTCCAATACTTGAAGAAGTCAATCTTGTTGTAAAAGACCACGATTTTCTTGCTATCATAGGGCCAAACGGGGGAGGAAAGAGCACTCTGCTCAAAGTTATGTTAGGATTATTAAAACCAAGCAGAGGAAAGATAAGAGTTCTCGGGAAAGATCCACTAAAAAGCAGGAAGTCTGTTGGATATGTACCCCAATATACCTTTCTTGATATAAATTTCCCAATAAGTGTCTGGGAGGTCGTTTTAATGGGACGCCTCGGTCATGTTGGATTATTAAAAGGATATGGAAAAGAAGATGAGCAAAAGGCTATTGAGGCACTTAGAACTGTAAATATGCTCGATCATAAAGATAGACTTATAGGAAGGATTTCCGGCGGACAGAGACAAAGAGTATTCATTGCAAGAGCCATTGCTGCTGATCCTAAAGTACTTCTGCTGGATGAACCTGCTGCAGGTGTGGATATTGTAAGACAGGAAGAATTCTATGAGTTGTTAAAGAAACTCAAAAGAAAAATGGCAATTGTTATTGTATCGCACGACATTAGTGCTGTTTCCATCCATGTTGATAAGATTGCATGCTTAAACCGCAGGTTGTATTATCACGAATCAAAAGAACTACTTCCCGAAGATCTTGAAGCTGCTTACCAATACCCTGTTGACCTCATAGCTCACGGTATTCCACATCGATTCCTAAAAGAACATTGAAGGGATTATTATTCCTGGAACATTAAAGTCCGACTTTGGGAAAAGCAAAAGAAGTGATGATGCTTTACCCTAGAAAAACAATATATTCACTTTATAGGTTGGAATAACATGGAACCGGTGACTGTTGCTTTTGTTCTCACAACATTTGCAGGCCTGTCAACAGGTATAGGAAGTCTGATAGCCTTCTTTATTCCGGAACCAAATAAGAGATACCTATCCGTCCTGCTTGGATTTGCAGCAGGAGCCATGCTTTATATTTCATTTGTAGAACTTCTTGTAGCTTCTATAGAAACTGTGGATTTTATCACAGCAAATATCGCCTTTTTTCTGGGAATAGTTGTGATCTATTTCCTGGACCGAACGATCCACCATGTTCATCTTGATACATTACCGGACAACCCGGAGAAGAGTTTCCGCAAAGCAGGTATATTTACAGCTATTGGCATTGCCATGCACAATTTCCCTGAAGGTATGGCAGTGATGGTTACATCCCTGAATTCTCCATCTCTTGGTATTGCAGTGGCTGTTGCAATAGCAATTCATAACATTCCGGAAGGTATCACAGTTTCTGTACCTATCTATTACGCCACCAATGACAGAAAAAAAGCCTTTGGATACTCATTCCTTGCTGGTATGTTTGAACCTTTGGGAGCAGCTTTTGGTTATTTCTTCATTTTCCAGTTCCTGACAGAAGATCTACTGGGAATGATCCTTGCATTTGTTGGTGGAATTATGGTCTTCATTTGTTTTGATGAACTTCTTCCAATTTCTATAAAATACGGAGATGAGCACCTGATGATCTCAGGTCTGGTTTCAGGCATGGCGGTTATGGCCTTAAGTCTCAATTTGTTGGGATAATAGCTACTGACAAATTTGCGCATCACTATAAAAATAAAGAAGATGGAGGATTCAAAATGAATTTGCCGGAAATGTGGTGAAAAAAGCTTTTGATGAGATAGTGAATAAAATCCTAAAGAAAAAAATAAGAAACGTTATCAAAATTTAAATGCAGGTTAAAACCTGCTCATCTGAATCATGTCTTGAAACTTATAAATAAAAAAAAAGAAAATCAGTCTTCTTCAAGACTTGCTATGTCTTTCTCTTCACTGAAAAGATAGTCTTTCAGTTCATGGTCAAAGGCATCGTCGTTCTGCCTGATCCATTCAATGAGCATTGATGCGTGTTCTTTCTCTTCATTTGCGTTGTGTATCAATATTTTCTTCAAATTCTCATCAGTGCAGGCATCTGCTCTCTGGTTGTACCAGTCAACTGCTTCAAGCTCTTCTTTAAGAGAATCAATTGCTCTCTTAAGATCCAAAGTCTTTTCTGATAAATTGTTTCTGTCTTCGTGAATCATACTATCACCTCTTTAAAGATAAATTTTGGAATGTATATTTGTTTCGGAAAAAGAATTATCTATCACTTATATCTCAATCGGATACCTGGCACTTCCAGACAAAAAAGTAATCTGATTTTCCGCTGGAAAATCTGATAATCAACAATTATATGGTGGAAATCCAGATATTTACTAATATAATATTCAGTAGCCTTTGCAATCTCTTCCTGAGTCATGTGTGGAAAGGGCGGTGTTTCAGATCGTACTGAAACGCCGCGCCCATATGTTGCTAATAGCCTCCGGGAGCGTTCAAAATATGCTTTTGACGCCTCGAAGACATTGTTGCTACGATCAGGCAAGATCGAAACGGTCAAGGTTCATTATCTTGTTCCACACCGATACAAAGTCGTTCACAAACTTCTCCCGGGAGTCCTCACATCCGTAGACTTCCGCCAAAGCCCGGAGCCGGGAGTTCGAACCGAATATGAGATCGACACGAGTTCCGGTCCACTTGAGTTCACCTGTTTCGCGATCAAGACCCTCGAACACATCGTTAGATGTTGCTTTCCACTCCGTACTCATGTCAAGCAGATTCACGAAAAAGTCATTGGTTAGCGTCTCCGGCCGCCTAGTGAAAACGCCATGCTGAGACTGCCCAAAGTTGGCATTCAATACGCGCATACCACCTATGAGAACCGTCATCTCAGGAGCAGTGAGTGTCAGCTGTTGCGCCCGATCCAACAGCAGTTCCTCTGCCAATACACTGTACTTGGCTTTGAGATAGTTGCGGAATCCGTCTGCTTTCGGCTCAAGTACACCGAATGAAACAACATCGGTTTGCTCATCTGTGGCATCCGTTCGTCCTGGTGTGAAAGGAACGGTCACATCGTGACCAGCATTCTTTGCCGCTTGCTCGACACCTGCGCATCCACCCACGACGATCAGATCAGCAAGCGAAACCTTCTTCCCAACTGACTGAGCGTTGTTGAACTCCTTTTGGATTCCCTCAAGGGTCTCAAGCACAGTCGCAATTTGTTCAGGCTGATTGACTTCCCAATCCTTTTGCGGCGCAAGACGAATGCGCGCCCCGTTAGCCCCACCGCGTTTGTCGGAGCCACGGAACGTCGAGGCCGATGCCCAGGCTGTCGAGACCAGTTGAGAGACAGACAATCCCGAGGCAAGGATCATGCTCTTGAGGTCTGCGATATCCTTTGAGTCGATCAGCTCATGGTCCACTGCAGGAACCGGATCCTGCCAGATAAGTTCCTCCTCCGGGACCTCCGGGCCAAGATAGCGGGAGCGTGGACCCATGTCGCGGTGAGTAAGCTTGAACCAGGCCCTTGAAAAGGCATCCGCGAATTCTTCCGGGTTCTCCAGATAGCGTCGGGCAATAGGTTCATAGATAGAATCGAACTTCAGCGAGAGGTCGGCTGTTGTCATCATCGGCCGGTGCTTCTTGGACGGGTCGTGGGCGTCAACGATCATGTCCTCTTCGTCCACGTCCTTTGCCAGCCACTGGTTCGCTCCTGCCGGGCTCTTGACCAGCTCCCAGTCGTATTTGAACAGAACTTTCAGATAGCCCATATCCCATTTGGTCGGGTTCGGTTTCCATGCTCCCTCGATTCCGCTGCTGATGGTGTCGCCGCCCTTGCCGCTGCCAAAGCTGCTCTTCCATCCAAGTCCCTGCTCTTCGATGGGGGCAGCCTCTGGCTCTGGTCCCACATGTGACGCATCACCGGCGCCATGACACTTGCCGAAGGTGTGACCGCCGGCGACCAACGCGACAGTCTCTTCATCATTCATGGCCATACGTGCGAAGGTCTCTCGGACGTCACGACCAGAGGCTACCGGATCAGGATTTCCGTCCGGCCCTTCCGGGTTGACGTAGATCAGACCCATCTGCACGGCGGCCAGGGGGTTTTCCAGATCCCGATCTCCGCTGTAACGGCTCTTGGGCTTGTCACTCGTGGCCAGCCACTCCTCTTCCGCTCCCCAGTAGATGTCTTCTTCCGGCTCCCATATATCCTCGCGTCCGCCGCCAAAACCGAAGATCTTGAATCCCATGGACTCAAGCGCACAGTTGCCTGCTAGAATCATGAGATCGGCCCAGGAGATCTTTCTGCCATATTTCTGTTTGATAGGCCAGAGTAGCCGGCGTGCTTTGTCTAAGTTCACGTTGTCCGGCCAGCTGTTGAGCGGTGCAAAACGCTGGTTACCAGACCCTCCACCCCCACGGCCATCGCCCATGCGATAGGTGCCTGCGCTGTGCCATGCCATCCGGATAAAGAGACCACCGTAGTGGCCCCAATCGGCAGGCCACCAGTCCTGTGAGTCGGTCATCAGTTCATAGAGGTCTTTTTTCAGAGCCTCAAGGTCGAGTTTTTTGAACTCCTCACCATAGTTGAACTCTTCGCCCATCGGATTAGACATGGAAGAATGCTGGTGCAGAATGTTAAGGTTCAACTGATCCGGCCACCAGTCCCGAATCGACGTGCCACCGTGTGCAGCGGATCCCATTAACGGGTTCTTGCTATCTTCATTCATATTGTATTCTCCTTTCGTTTCCCTTTATCCACTAAATTCCACTCCTATTTTTTGCAGATAGACACATTGAATAAACTATCAAGTCATGATTAAGCTAAATTTTTGATTATGCCCCCGCAATTAAGAAAAGTACGTTCTT
>JBNJIC010000106.1:0-7528 GCA_051749005.1 Halobacteriota archaeon
GGTCCAGGCTGCCAGGGTTTACCTGCATGGTAGCAAGACCCGGGTCGGTGCTTATCAGTACAAAGTCAACACCTGTTGTTGGCTGGGCTGCAAGTACAACAACGCTCTCGTTTGTACTGCTCATGTAGTCTGCAATGCCGGCAGTTACATTGTAGCTGCCTGCAGGGACGTTACCGATGGTGTAGATTCCGGCAGAGTCGGTGCTTGCGTTGTATTGCCCCATGTTTTCCAGCTGAACAAATACGTTCTCAAGGGGTGCACCTGTTGTGTTTGTGACCTGGCCTATTATGCTGCCTGGTATTATGGATGTGAAGGCAGCAATGTCATCTGGTGTGAAACTTATGGTCTCTTCAAGGGTCCATGCATATTCGCCCTGTCCGCCGCTCAAGTCAAGTGTGATGTTTGCCGGGTAGCCCCACTGCATGATGTCGGCAATGCTGAATGCATCTGCGACCTCTGTAAGGTTCTGGTATGTCACATTACCGGATGGGTCAATGCTCAGGGAGTCAAGCGGAATGGCATCTGTGGATGCACCGGTGCCGTTCACCAGAGTCACGGTCGAAGCTGTGCTATTGAGCAGATATGGGTCTGTCGTTGCATCAGCATATGTCAGCAATGCTCCGGTCTCGTTGTAGAAGGCATATCCAAAGACAACACTGCCCTCTGTTATGCTCACACCAGCATCCTGTATGACCGGGGAGATGGCCCTGCTTACATTGATGGTGTAATTGACCGAGCTTATTGCGTCCTCTGCCAGGACATCGATTGCTATTTCGGTATATTCTCCCGGACCGTTCAGTATGACCGGTATTGCATCACCGCTTGAGGTGTTGGTTCCGTTTACTTTCAGATCTGCATTTGTGTCGGAAAGTATGGCCACTACGTTGACCTGCTCCGTGTCATAGTCCACACTGGCATTGTAGTTGCCTGTACCGGCGGTAAATGACGGATCAAGTGTACTCGGGGATATTGTCAAGTCTTTAAGGTATGCATCATTGTTGTAGATGGTAAGGGTTGCAGTGACCTCATTACTGATGTCCTTTCCTGAGCTCTGTGCATTGGCTGTGAACTGATAGGTGCCTGCAAGATCAATGCTTTGTGTTGCCAGCTCCAGCCTTATCTCCTGATCCTTGTTTATTGTAAGATCTTCGATTGTGAGCATGTTGTCAGCATCATAAGACGTATTGTTGTTGCCTGCTACTGTCGTTTGAGTCTCAGTTGCAATAGTAATGTTATCCAGTGTATCATTTGTCGTGAACTCGGATGGTATCGCTATCCTGACTATTCCATCTGTTATGTTCTCCCCTGCACTGTAGATCACCGTTATGTCCACATCAGTGTTGTTGCTTGCAGAGGTAGGGTCAAGCTCCAGTGAACCACTGGAAGTTACCGGGGTTGCAGGATCGTTTCCTGAACTGCTTCTGGAACTGCTGCCTGAACCCACTCTGATAGTGAATGTATCATCTTCTTGTATCAGGAGGTCCTTTTCATCTAGATCCTCTTGGGAATCGGATGTGTTCTTACCAGTATCATCCTTGTCATCTGCTTCATTCATATTAGGGTCATCTGTCTGAACGGTACTGTCTTCAGTATCGTTCATACCAGGGCCATCATCTATACATCCACTTATTGTAACAATAAGTGTTAATAATAGTACAGTAAGAACCAAAAGGGATCTTATCCTTTTGTTAAAACTGCTTTTAGTATCAACATCGTTGTTCATTTTTCTATCTCCGTTCTGAAAGTTGAAGGCAATACTGTCCAGTGAGCAAAAACACAGGCAGCAATGCAGATTGTTAACTGACAAACTACTCGTCTAACCTTGTATATATATTTATTTAAATCATGAGGCTGTCAAAAACGTTGGTGCTAAACTTTTTTAGATATGCTCTTTTCCCATTACCCTTTCCTTGTGCTTAAATAATTCAACTCCTCATTTGGAGTTTTAAATATCCTTTCAGCTTTGTAGAGTCGATTCGACTCAAGAAATAGTTAAATTTACAGAAGTAATAATAAAAACCGTGGAAGGGTTTTCAACTAGCAGAGCAAATACACAAATTGAATGGAATTACTATTTGTATGATAAAAACCCTTTAAATACAAAATATGAACTTTTTCGAATTCTATGAATTCAGTCATTTTTCTGGTGATAACAATCATATTCATGGTTCATTAAACAAGAAACAAACAGTGAAATAGAAAATAGAAACTCACAAGGACTTGAGACAGTTTTAAGATGTATCTGTTCAGAGGCGCATGAAAAATAAAGAAACACATAAAAACTGTGTTTCTCTTTTAAGAGGTATCACATCAATCAGTAACCTTATCATCCATGTATATGATGACCTGCAGTTCTTTCTGATCAAGTATCTCCGAAAAATCCCAGCTACCAAGTGCAACTATATGCTCATTGAATGCAACACGTGGATGCCACAATCGCTCTTTGAGAACAGAGCCTTTTACATCCATGTTACTCAGGTGGTTGCTTAACCGACTTGTTCCCTGTATCCTCAATTCTTTGCAACATAGAGCAATTTTCCTCATATCCTGGTGTGATGTGTATACGGTCAATGGACTTTTCTCACCAAACTTGACAAGTTCCTTGTAGAATTTACTGAAAAACTGGACGAGATCGACAAGTTGTATGCCGATACCAGAACAATAGACTAAAAGACATATCAGTTCATCTGTTTTGCCCTTTCGATAAAAGCAAGGTCAAAGCCCTGCGTGCTCAAGCACTTTAAAGGTGCCCTTGAAGCCGGTGCCACAGTTAAGGAACTATCTTACATATTTGCCCTGACAATGAGGGAAGCAGCAGGTGCAGATGACTGCTGGACCCATGATGTCATCGGTGACTGGAAAGAAATACTCGAAGGCAATGTATCGTGCAGTTGCTGTGGCGATGATTGAATTTATGAAGGAATGCCATATCAGTTTATTAGGAATGTGTTAATTCGAAAAAGTAAAGATGTAGAAAGGTTTAGAGTTTAATATTAAGTATATCGGTATTCGGAATCAGAATTTACTCTTCTTCAGAGGGTGCTTCGATCTCGACGATTTCTGCATCCACTGCATTTTTCTTTATTGACTCGATACCTTTTATGCAAGCTGCTTTTGTCGAATACCCCTGGCCTGTTGCTATTATCTCTCCGTTTCTTGCTTTGAGCCTGAACCTGTATTTTCCACTGTTGTCTGTATATATTTCAAATTTAGACATATTCTCACCTTTTTAATTAAATGATGCATTTTCGATGTGATGCACGGCAGTCAAACCATTCAACACTCCATTAAATTCTTTATTATACATATCTTAAATAGTTTTGTGTAGGATGGTTCTGGAAGAATGATCAGTGACCACAATTCCCAGTGAAATGCTGATTCTTTTAAAATTATGATAATTTCTTAGCAGAGCCTTTCCTTTTATTTCTTAGATATTTCTCCAGCTCTATCAGGAAAAATACTGAACTTGAGGTAAGAGCGATTATTAACCAATCCATAGTTTCAAGCGGACTTGTCCTGAGAATTGTGTTCATAAAAGGGTTGTAGGTAATGAATACCTGCAGGATTATCACCAGTGCAACGCCACCCAGCATGAATCTATTAGAGAAGATGTCTCTGAATACATTCTCATGTATCGATTTACAACTGAACAGATAGAATATTTCAAAGAAGACGATCGTATTGAGTGCGATCGTCTGGGCAGTATTGTTATCTCTGCCGTTCTGTACCATCTCGAAGAAATAGAGCATGAATGTGGCGGTCACCACCAGTAATGCTACTGCGACTATCCTTTGCTTAATGATCGGCAGTAGAAGAGGTTCTTTTGCAGGTCTGGGCGGTCTGTTCAGAAGCTTCTTTTCCATGGGTTCAAGTGTTATAGGCACTCCAAGTCCCAGTGCTGTTACTGTGTTGATCCAGAGAATGTGCAAAGGGATCAACGGAGGGTTGTTCAGTCCGAGAATAACGGCTGTAAGTACTGCAAGTCCTTCTGCGGCATTGGTTGGCAGCGTCCAGAGTATGACCTTTTGTATCTTATTATAAACATCCCTTCCTTCTTCCACAGCATTAACAATGGATGCAAAATTGTCGTCTGCAAGCACCATGTCGGATGCATCTTTTGCAACTTCGGTTCCTGTTTTTCCCATGGCAACGCCAATATCTGCATTCTCAAGTGCAGGTGCATCGTTGATGCCGTCACCGGTAACCGCTACGACCTCTCCCTGCTGCTTGAGAAGAACGACTATCCTCGATTTATCTTCAGGAGAAGTTCTTGCAAAGACGGATACAGTTTTTAGTGCTGCTGTAAGTTCTCCATCTGACATTTTCTGTATATCGCTTCCTGAAAGTGCACCATTTGTTCGTATACCCAGTTGTTTGGCAATGGTGTGGGCGGTAAGAATATGATCGCCTGTGATCATAATAACCCTGATACCGGCCTTGTTGCATTTAAAGATCGAGGTTTTGACCTCTTCCCTTGGCGGATCGATCATACCCTGGAGACCGAGGAATATAAGATCGCCTGCATCATCTTCATTTATATCCTCCTTACCATGTTCCAGTTTCCTGTAAGCCGTACCCATTACCCGCAAACCTTCGGAAGCCATGTCCTCTGCAGCTTCAAGGAACTTTTCAGGATCAAGTGGTTTCAGTTCTTTACCGTCAAATTGGTGGCTGCATAGCTCCACCAGCCTTTCGGGTGATCCTTTCACATATATCCAGCTGTTCTTCTCTTCATCCTGATGCAATGTTGCCATATACCGTGCTTCGGATTCAAATGGTATTGTGTCAACTCTTTGCATGTAGAACTTGCCTGCTTTGCCAGCAGATACAAGAAGTGCTCCTTCGGTGGGGTCTCCATCGATACCACCATCTTCTTTCAGGTAAGCATCATTGCAGAGTGCTCCGGCCCTGAGTGTTTCCATCAATGCCGGATATCCCATCGGATCTGTATCTTTCCCTTCAAGTTCGAAATTGCCTTCTGTATCATACCCCACACCGGTCACATCGAACTTTCCTTCAAGTGTATATATTTGTTTGACCGTCATCTCATTCTTGGTAAGCGTACCTGTCTTGTCTGAACATATCACAGTGGCCGAACCAAGACTTTCCACGGAAGGCATTGTCCGGATTATGGCATTGCGGGCTGCCATCCTTTTTATACTGAATGCAAGTGAGATCGTAATAAGAGCAGGCAGGCCCTCAGGGATAGCTGCCACTGCCAGACTTACAGAGGCAAAGAATATCTCAAGATTATCAAAGCCCCTGAGCTTCCCGACAATAAATGTGAATATTGCAAGACCAAGGATAACGACAGCAAGTGATTTTCCCAGCTGGTCTATGGTCCTGACAAGAGGTGTGGATATCTTCTCCGTTTTACGTATAAGTTCGGAAATCTTTCCTATCTCACTTTCAGGCCCTGTTGCCACGACAACTCCAAGGCCGCTT
The DNA here is from genome assembly GCA_051749005.1 of Halobacteriota archaeon. Lineage (GTDB taxonomy): Archaea > Halobacteriota > Methanosarcinia > Methanosarcinales > Methanosarcinaceae > Methanococcoides. The sequence goes on from JBNJIC010000106.1 coordinate 5,446, forward strand.
CCCTGGGTGATAAGTGTGCCTCCAAAGGCTATGTTCTTCTGCTCAGCTATTGGAAGGCTCTTTGTCTCTATCGGATCGATGTTCTTCTCCACAGCAGTGGATTCACCGGTGAGCATGGACTCATCGATACGCAGGTTCTTCACGTACATCAGTCGCAGGTCGGCAGGTATCCTGTTACCTGCTTCCAGGAGTACAATGTCACCTGTAACAAGTTCCCTGCTGTGTATCATCATCCTCTTTCCATCTCTCAGTATACTTGTCTCAGGGACCAGCATCTTAGCAAGGGACTCAAGGGCATTTTCAGCTTTTCTTTCCTGGATAAACCCGATGACAGCATTGGCAAGGACAACACCGAGGATCACTGCCATATCTGCATATTCCTCAAGAACGAATGTCACAAGTGAAGCAGCAAGAAGAACATATATGAGGGGGCTTGCGAACTGCCTGACAAATCGATGAAGCGAACTCTCTTTTTCCTTTACCTCGACTTCATTGAACCCATATTTTGAAAGACGTATCTGTGCCTCTTCGTTAGTAATACCATCTTTATCGGTATCCAGTAATGTCAGGACCTCGTCCACAGGCACACGGTACCATTTGATCTCCCCACTCATAGCTAATTATGTGTTATTGTAGGATGATATTCTTTTTGGTTTTTTGGCAATCTAAACCGATTTTATTTGATGTTATGTTTTTCATTTTAATACTCTGGATATTTGCAGTCAGGATATATTTTAATTAATATACTTTAAGAAATGCTTTTATGCATATTGATACTGTTCAATAAATCATTTTTATGAAAGAATATATATGGTTTTGATATCATAGATTTAATTAGTAAAGTCATGTCTGTACAAAGTTGTATGGATTTGGAGTGGGCAGTTCTTTGTTAATATGGGGGGGATTGAGTTGCAGAATAAAACCTTCTGGTTTTTCTTTGTTTTGATTATCACAACATTATTTCTTTCTTTGTTAGCAGGCAATGCCACAGCTGAAGCCTTTGATAATATAGAGGAAAAAGATGCCAGGGTAATATATGTCCTGAGATATCTTGAAAAATCGTTTACGTTCAGAAATGATGCTATTGATGTCACTTATATAAATATAACAACAGACCTGAATGTTGGTAATGTAGAGGCAATAGTTGAATCTCTAAAATCGACCTCCTCAATGGTATCAACCCCTCCGGAAGGAAATGTCTATAAGAACATCAATATCTGGGTTGGTGACAACAAGCTTCAATACAGACTGGTAAATTCTGAAGTAGGCTTCAGAGTGAACCGTACCTGGCTTGAAGATAACGGGGTTTCCGATCGATCTGTGAGATTAAGCATCTATCACAGTGGCAACTGGGATATTTTGCCCACAGAAAAGACAGATGAGGATGCTGAGTATATCTACTATGAGGCGAATACCTCAGGTGAGATACGCACACACTTTGCAATAATTGGATACATAGAGAACGAATCTGTTTCTTCAGATATTGCTGAAGAGTCAGTTGGTGAAGATGGTATAGATCCCGATACTTTAAATGATGGGTCTGATATGGATCTTGAGGGGAATGAAAATACTGATGGGAGTAGGTCCGAAGAAGCAGATCTATCGAACATAAACCTGTTAACTTTTGCATTACCCATAATTATGGTCCTTGTGGTGTTATACAGTTCTTACTTTGGTATGACAAAACAAAACGATTCCGGATCAGGAGATTATAGCTGGGATCTCCTAAATAATAAACAAGTTGAAGAAAAAGGTATTCCTGAAAAGGCTGCAAATCCAAATACAGTAAAGGATATTTCCGACAAGGATCATAAAAATGAACCTCGTGATAAGAGTAAATGAAAGCCATTTAGTCGATATTGGATAAAAGCTCAAAGAATATAAAGATTCCAGAGATATCTTAGAAGCGTTCCATAGGAATAAAGGGATGATCCGGAAAGAGCTTAAATTATTAAGATCAAATCACATTCCTTCTTTGTAGATAAGATTTTCTATCTTTTTCCTTTCGGAAATATCACTGAAATTTATCAGTATACCTATCAATTTTCCATTTTCAGTTTTAATAGGTGATCCTATAATATCG
>JBNJIC010000107.1:0-7501 GCA_051749005.1 Halobacteriota archaeon
TTCTCTGCGTGACCCGTGAAAATGAATTCAGTGTTAATGAGATCAATATGAAGATCGAAAAAATACTAAAAGAGGAATTCAGAGGCAAAGACCTCTTCGTTCCCGAAAAGGGTTTTTATCACAATCAGCCCATTATAGTCACACGGAACGACTACAGCCTGAATGTGGTTAACGGAGATGTGGGCATCATCAGAAAGGAGGGTGACATACAATTCGCCTACTTCGAAGATGCAGAGAAAGGAGTAAAAACGATCCAGGCTGGCTACCTTAGTTACTATAAGACCGTATTCGCGATGACCATACATAAGAGTCAGGGCTCTGAGTTCAATAACGTAGTAGTTATTCTCCCGGAAAAGCAGGGAGAGAAACTGCTTACCCGGGAGTTGCTTTACACAGGTGTTACGCGTGCAAAAAATTATGTCCTGATTCAGACCACTGAAGAAGTTCTGAGAAAATGTATTGAACGTGGGGTGTCCCGTGCATCAGGACTGGTAAATCAAGTAAATTAGAACTGAATATGGAAAAAGTTAATACCTCCAATAGCATAGAACATCTACTTGGTAAACTGGCAAATGACCTGAAAAATTCAGGCGGAACAACATTCACCAGGACCACCATGATTACTCAATCATCAGGCATGAACAGCTGGTTGAGAACAGAACTCGCAAATAAGAATAAGATTTTTGCTAATTATCAGTTCCTGAACCAGGACGGACTGTTTAATGCGCTATATAAACTGGCATTCGGGGATGCTCCAAAATGTAATACAGATCAAACAAAGTATGATATATTTTTTGAACTTAACGAGGCTGGTTTCAGGAACAAATTTCCCAATGTATGTCAGTATTACGAAGATGATGATCTCCGGAGAATGCAGCTCGCGGAGCGGATGGCTGACCTGTTCGACCAGTACCAGCTTTATCGGCCCGGAATGATTGCAGAATGGGAAGAAAGAAGAACTGAGGGTAAATCTGAAGATGAAATATGGCAGAAATATCTTTGGAATTCCATCAGGCCTGAATCACGTACAAGAGCCCGGGAGAGTCTTTTGAAAGCTCTCCGGGAGAATAAGGAACTCATCCAGAAACAATATCCTGAAATATATGTCTTTGGTATTTCCATATTTACCGGTTTTCACAGGGATTTTCTTTCAGGCCTTGCAGCTTTGATAGATGTACATTATTATATTACCCTTCCTGCACCTGATCTACCCTATTCAAATGAGATGCTGAAAAACCTGGGATCAAAAGCCATTGAACTGGCAGGAATGTTCAAATTAGATACACATGAGTCTCTAATACCGGAGAAAGATACTTTGTTGACCAAAATTCAAAAAAGTATCATCACGAACAGCGAGGCAAAAAGCTTTCTGAAAGACGATTCACTTGTCATCAATGCCTGCTACACCCCGGCAAGAGAAGCTGAGTGCCTGTACAATTATCTGCTTCCCCTCTTTAACAGCGATCGGTTACTGCAGCCTGAGGATGTGCTGGTTCTAACCCCGGATATCAATACCTATGAACCATATATACGGGCCGTTTTCAATAATGCACCGGTGAAAATCCCCCTCAGAATTTCAGGAGCTGACAATAATACTGATGATTCAATGGTAGCGGCCCTGGAGATGCTCATGACCTTTACAGAAGAAGAAATGACGTCAGAAAAAGTAGTGAGCATGCTGGAGCATAAGCGTATCAAAAAAGCCTTCAGGATAGAAAACAATGATTATCTGCGCCAGATAGTCAGGAAAGCAAACATACGATTCGGGCGTGAAAACAGCCTGGAAGACGATACACACTATGTTAGCTGGAAATACGGTCTGGAGAAAATCATCCTTGGGTATGCCATGTTGACGGATGAGGAATACGTTAATCACGAGGGAATTGGTCTCTATCCATTCAGGGATGCAGAGGGATCTGCAAGTTATGACCTTCTAAGGCTGAAAGAATTTGTAAACAAGCTTCAGATGTTGCTTGATGCATGTAATGTAAATCGTACACCTTCAGAGTGGAAGTCATTCCTGCTGGAAGATATTCTGGACACGATGGTGCATATGGATCAGTTCAACAAAGAAGACCGGGAGGAACTTTCATCAATCTACCGAATGCTATCCTATACTGACAGACTGGAAAATGTAGGTGCTATCCCTTATGATGCATTTCTGGAAGAGTTGAAAACAAAACTCTTCACCGAATCGCAGGAGGTGCACCTTAATACGGGTAACGTGACCGTAACACCTCCGCTTCCTGTAAGAGGAATTCCGGCAAAGATTATCTGTTTTCTCGGTTTAAATAACGGCGAATTTCCCAGGGTGGATCGCTTCTACGGCTTCGACCTGATGGGATCAGAATATAGAATAGGAGACAGAAGCAAACTGGAGAATGACAAATTTCTTTTCCTTGACACTCTAATGGCTGCCAGGGATAAGTTATACCTGAGCTATATAGGAAGGAACACAAAAGATAACTCTGAAACACCCCCATCCATTGTTGTCGATGCCTTGATATCCTTTACAGGTTTAAATGATATCACAGTAGAACATCCATTACATGGTTTCAGCACAAAATATAATGCCGATGATCCCAACCTATTCACCTACCTGTATGGTGGTGTCCCGGTTGAATTTGAAGCTGTTAAGAGCATTGCGGATGAAACATCTGAATATTCATTGAGATCGTTCACCAGGTTCTTTGAAAATCCCATTCAGTGGTATTTCAATAATATATTGAATATATATTATAAGGAAGATGATAATATCCTGCCGGAAACAGAAATTTTTAACCTGGATGAAATTCAGAAATGGAAACTTCGCGAAGAGCTGGTCAAGGTACCTGAAGAATCTCTGGAAAAATTCAGGATGAAGGCTGTAAAAGAAGGGATATTGCCGTTATCGAACAATGCCAGGCACACACTTCAAGAACTAAATGTGAGTATTGCTGAATTGAAAAGTCAGTACAACGAACTGGTTGAAGGCAGGACCGAACGTTCCGTTCACGTCGAGTTCAGTAGTGGCAATACAAAGATCCATGGTGAAATAAATGAGGTATTTGAAAGTACCCTGATCTGCTACACTGTGTCATCCCAGCATGAAAAATATAAACTCCGCTTCTACCTGAAGGCTTTGATGTTAATGGAGAAAAGTGAAATAGACCGGGCAGTGTTTATTGATAAGAAAGGCAATATGGATGAAGTACCAATGCTTGAACCAGGAGAGGCAAAGCGCCGCATACAAGATATCATAGTGTATTTTGAAAAGGGCAGGAAGAATCCGCTTCTGTTCAGCCTGAACGGTGCATTGCAAGTTGTGAAGAAGAGCAACACGCCCAATATTTTCAAGGACGAGATCGAAGGAAAGTACCATTATCCACCCAATCCCTATATAAGTAAATACAACGAAGAAGGACATCTGGAAGTCTTCAGGGTGGAGGATTACACAAAGAATGATTTCGAAGAGTCTATCTATGAAGAGCCTCAATATCACGAAATCAGTAAAATAGCAAGTTTATTGAACATACAACCGAAATAAGAATATGAGTAAGGAAAGCTTTGATGTACTGACTGTAGACCTGAAAAAATCAAGCCTGTTGGAAGCTAGCGCAGGTACGGGAAAAACCTATTCCCTGGCTATTCTTGTACTAAAACTGATTCTCCAAAAAAAGGTTCCGGTCGAAAAAATATTGATGGTGACATTTACCCGGGCTGCAACGGCTGATCTGGAAGCCCGGATCCGGAAATTTATTAGGGAAGCTTATAAAGTGGCAAAAGGAGGCCAGACAAAAATAGATAAGATTGGGAAGCTTATAGGTGATATTAGCGACGAAAAGAAGACCCTGTTGCAGAAAGCAGTTCAGAACCTGGACCGTATCTCTGTTATGACCATACATGGATTTTGTCAGGCTCAGATAGAAGCCTTCACGTTCGAAACTAACCAACCGTTCGATTTTGAGGTCGTCACTGACGACACTATGCTTCTGCAAAAAGCCGCAGGAAAGTATTTCAGGGAGTATATCAATACCCTTGACGAGGAAAGATACGATGCCCTCATGAATAAAGAGTTGATATTTAAGGACCTGACAGAAATGTTAAGGGCATACCTTAATGGTAAAAAGTTCTATGACCTTGATACGGAAGCTGAATTATCTGAACTTGAGGAATTGGAAGAAGAACGGAGAAAAGAGCTCGTGAAAACTATTGAAGAAAATTTTGAAGAGATTCAGGCAGTAGAAATTAGTAATCGGTCAGATCTGGGAAAAAACCGCAATTCAACAGAAGAGTTTATACCTCAATTTATCAAGTATTGCTGTGAGAAGCAGGAAAAGAAGTACATCAAGGCTTTCGACTTCATCTATTATCCTCACGGTAAAAGGTATTCAGATGCACTGGAATCAAGGAACCTGTTATACCTGGATTTCTTCAAAAAAGCCAGTAAGTATCTCAAAGAAGCAAAAAAACGTAATGGCCTTATTGCTTATAATGACCAGATAAGGACGATTCATACAGCCCTGCAGAAAAAAGCTTTCAGGAAGAAGCTGGCTCAAAAGTATGATGCCGTATTCATCGATGAATTCCAGGATACGGATAAATATCAGTACGAGATCTTTAGCGAAGTCTTCGGAGAGAATTCAATCGTATTCTACATAGGGGATCCAAAACAATCAATCTACGGATGGCGAAGTGCTGATCTTGATACCTATAAAAAAGCCAGGGAACTGACCGGTGATGATCCATACCGCATGAATGTAAACTACAGGTCAACACCTGCTATGATTGAAGCACTGAATTCACTTCTTAGCAAATCAGGTGATTTCAACATGTTCCTGGATGACAAGATATTCTACGAAGAGGTCACCAGCGGAGCAAAAAGCCTCGGGGCATTGACCTATGGTGAGGATGGTAATTCAGGAGCAAGTGAATTGTGTCCCGTAACCATCTGGGACTTTGACATCAATGATGAGAACAAGAACATCATTTCTGTAGCAAACGAAATCTATGCATTGTTGACAGATGAGAACTATGAAATCAATGGCCGGAGGGTTGAGCCAAAAGACATAGGCGTGCTGGTGCGAACTAATAATCAGGGCAGGCTGATAAAAAAAGAACTCTCCAGGCTCAATATCCCATCGTTACAAATCGACAGTGGAATGGTAACAAAATCAGAGGAGGTGAGCATATTAAAGAACCTTTTACTGGCTGTTATCGAGCCCCGCAGGGGCGATATATACAGGGTCCTGAACCAGGTGGGTATTGGTATTACCACAGAAAGACTGAAAACAATGGATGATAAAAAGCACATTGAAAATTTCCTGGAACTACGTGAAATCCTGGAAAATGAGGGAATATATGCAATGATCTCAAGCTTTCTGACTAAATATGATGTACGAAGTGAGAGCTTAAAAAACAAAGAAGGTCAGCGTATGCTTATGAACATCATACATTTAACTGAATTGCTCCACAGGGAAGAAAGAAAGAATAAATTGAGTCCGGAAGAACTGCTTGTATGGCTTGACAGGGGAGAACTAAGAGATGAAGAGGAATATGAACAGCGCATTGAAAGTGATGAAGATGCGGTGCGTATCTCTACGGTGCATAAGGCAAAGGGACTGGAATACAACATTGTATTTGCACCTTTTCTTTGTCTGGTACCAATTAAAAGTCACCAAAATAAGGGAAGAATCAATCATTTTAAAAAAGAAGGTGAGTATTACTTCACACTCAATGTAAAGGATGTTCACCCCGATGATAAGAAACTATTTGATGAACAAAAGGAACAGGAGAATCGGAGAGTGGTTTATGTAGCATTAACCAGGGCAGTATATAAGACTTATATAAGCCTTGTCCCAACTGATAAAACCTCTTCATTTGGTGATATCTATAATCACTTTAGCGGACATCCCGGTGTGGAAGTTGTCGAGCGAAGTATTCGTGATATAAGAGCGACAGAGGTTCCAAGTGAATCAGAAAAAAACGAGCGTACGTTCCGTGCCCTGCCCAAACCCGATATTGAGATAAAGAACACTTTCAGCATTCAGAGTTTCAGTGCCCTGAGCAGCGCGCATCATATTTCCCCTTTCGAGGTTGCTGACCTAAGCAAGGAAGATGCCTATAACCATTTTATATTTCAGGAGCTGAGACGGGGAGCTAATGTAGGAACCGCACTGCACGGGATTTTTGAATACCTGGAATTTGATAAACCGGGTACCTGGGAACAAACTATCATGAATGCTGAGAAGTACTTCTCCAATGTTATTAAAGAAGAGCATAGGAATTCTTTTCTTAAAATGGTCCGGCATACCATGCACAGCCACATCATTGTCAATAAAGAGGAGGTGCAACTGTGCAAGGTTGGCAATGATCAGATGATCCCTGAAATGGAGTTTTATTTTTCCGTGGATAAGATCAACAGGGCAGTGCTGAATGAATACCTCGGCGAAGATGCCACAGTCGGAGGAGAAAGCGATATCAGAGGTCTTATGACCGGCTTTATTGACCTGGTCTTCGAACAAAACGGCAAGTACTACATCCTTGACTGGAAATCGAACTACCTGGGGAATTCAGTTGATGACTACGACCAGGATGACCTGGAAAAGGCTATGACAGGCAGCAATTACCACCTGCAATACATGATCTATACCGTGGCCCTTAAGCGCTGGCTGGAAACAAAGATCCCCGGCTTCGACTATGAAAAACACTTCGGAGGAGTGATCTATGTCTTCCTCAGGGGAGTGAGGGAGAACCTCCAGACCGGCATATTCACTTCAGTACCGGATAAAGAGGAAATAGACATGCTGGACCAGGCTCTTTCAGAATCGTTTAGCAGAAAGAGGGATGAATGAGAAAAGATGATGTCATAAAGCTGTTTGAAGAGGCCTTTGTAACGAAGATGAATCACCTGGTAAATGCCACTGAAGTTCATCTAGACCGGGAGAAACTCGAGCTACTTATTCAGAGAATAGATCCTTACCTGGAAAGTCTCAGTCAGAATATTAAAAACCTGAACAGTGCACAATTGGAGTCCTTGCTGATGATCTTTGAGCATTCATTGACCCAAACCGACAGGTCTTCATTCTATTACGAACGACTATCAGAATACATGATGCATCTCAGTGCTCAATGTAAGCAGCTGATGGTCGAAGTAGTCATAAGCTCAGAAGATAGCATCAATCATACACTCATAATAAACTGGATGAAAAGGGCGCTGACAAAGAAGGAGTTTTCCTCTCCGGATTCGTTCCGGCCTATTATTGACCTATTCTCTGATCTGGAAAAAATCGATCAATTCCGACAATCCTTCCAGAACTATGCAGGGAAACCATCTGCATCAGGAAACCGGATTTTCGCCATACTAAAGTTACTTCATTATTCTATAAGCGGTGATAATAAAAGCCTTTCCAATCTCCTTAATGTTCAATCGGAAAATAATGAACTGATAAAAAGGTACATAAAAATTATAACTCATCAGGGAAAGACCGAAGAAGCCAGGGAAATCACCAGGAATAAATTC
>JBNJIC010000108.1:0-7471 GCA_051749005.1 Halobacteriota archaeon
CAATAATAATGATAAAAACTATAATATATCTTATGGTCGCAATTTCTCTCCAGATGCTCATTTTGCAGAGATGGAAGAACTATTTGAGATTGGATCCTTCTCTACCACGAACACATGGTCTGCAGAATCGATCAGTGATTCGTCATGGGAAACTATCAGGATCTGGCCCACCCCGATATCCCTCATCATATCAATGAGCTTAATCAGCTGGTGGATGTGTCCTCTGTCAAGGAATACTGTAGGCTCGTCCAGTATCAGCGGGGGGAGTTCCACACTTCCGGTGGTCCCGGGTGAATGGGACAGCAGGCGATAGATCGCACACCTCAGTACGAGGTTGAATATGGCCCTCTCGCCCCCGCTGAGCAGTTTTGGTTCCAGGGGAGTTCCATCCTTCTCGTAGATCGTCAGGTTGTAGTCCTGGTCAAGGCTGATGTGTGAATATGCATTATTGGTATACATGAAAGAGAAGATCTCATTGAGCAGCCTGTCAAGCGCATCGATGTTCTTTGCACGAAGTTCTGCACGCAGGCGGGTGTACATGGTCTCAAGCTCTTCCACATCCTTATGGATGTCTTCAAGGAACTCCTTCTTATTGGAAAGCATCTTTTGCTTCTCCTTTAGTTCATTAAGCCTTTTGATCTCACCTTCGATGAGTCCGGCCTGCTTATGAAGCTCATTCTTTGTACGGTCAAGTTCCTCAAGTCTGGAAATGATACCTTTGTATGCACTATCGTATTGTGTCTTATCTTTCTCCAGTCTGGTTATATCCACATCCCCGAGTTCCTTCTCGAGAGCTTCAAGACGTTTCTTCCTTTCTCCGATCTGCTCTTCAAAAATGTTTACTTTTTCAAGCCTGTTCTTTATCCCGTCCTGTGAACGCTGGATCTCATTCTGTACCTTTCCAATATCAAGCTGATTTGTCCTTACTCTTCTCGCAACGTCGAGTTTTTCCTTTAAGGACTTATGTGAACTGGAAGCATCTGTCTCTTTTTTTTTCAGGGCAGCGATATCCTCTTTGATCTTTTCGATCGTCCTGGTGACCTCTCGAATCTTTTCTTTGAGATCATTTTCCTTTTTTTTCTCTTCTTTGATGGCCAGCTGATTCTCTTCGATCAGTTTTTCATTGCTGACTATCTCCTTTGTCATTATCTGGATCTGGTGGGCGTTGTCAGCAATTTTTTTAGCAATATCTTTAGCATTCTTTACCCGTTCTGTCTTTGTCTCCATTTCAGACTGTTCGGAACGGATCTCCTGTAGTTCAGCCAGAAGCTTTGCTTTTTTTTCCTCATCCCCGGTTGTTTCCTTACATATCTTCGAGCCTTTAAGGTCCTGCCCGCATGTAGGACATAACCCTTTGCTGAGTAGCTCTTTAGCTTTCTTTATCCTTTTCTCAAGTTCAGCAAGTGTGGCATCTTTTTCTCTTTCCTTTCCATGGAGCTGCTTTTGCTTGAGGACAAGGAGTTCGGCAATATCATCTATATCTTCAAGTTTCTCAGCAGGAAATCCGATCTTAGAAGCTTCCTCTGTCCTTTCAAGATCTGCATCTTCAAGTTCTTTGATACCTGATCTCAGCTTTTCAATGTCCTCTGTGGTGTTTTTGTTCTTTGCTTCCTTTTTCTCAATTGAAAGTGAGGTGTTCTTCAATTGTTCGTTCAGGTTGAGCAGGAACTCGTTCTGTGATCTCTCATTGCCCTGTGCAAGCTCTCTCTTTTTAACAATACTGCTCACTGCATCCCTGGAATCGGATTCTTCTTTTTCTATGATTGACAGGTAGTTCTCAAAATCAGAATCTTCAGGGACCTTTATCTGTTCACAAAGACCTGTGTTCACACTCCGGAGCTTTTGCACTTCCTGCCTGCCGGAGTTTACAAGGGTTCTGGCTTTTTCTATCTCGCTGTATGTGGCAGTTATCTTTGACTTGAAGTCACGTACTTCCGCATCAATGTTATTTTTTTGCTCCAGAGTCCCTGTGTATTTTTTTATTTTCTCTTCGATCGAAGAGAATATCTCCCTTGCACGCTCTTTCTTTTCCTCCAGGTCATTGATGTCCCTGTCTGTACCGTTCATCTCCGTTCTGACCTTGTTGAGCATCTGGTAGGGGTTTGAACTTTCAATTTGTTCGATATCTGCAATATTGTCCCTTATGCGTGCTTCTGTCTCTCTCTGGTGTCTTCCAACTCCCTTTTTTGCATTGCCTGCACGTTCCCTGTATTCTTCCAGCTTCCCTATCTGGAGCAGGTCATCGATCATCCGTTGCCTGTCCTTTGTCTTTGCGTTGATAAGGACATCTATCTCCCCCTGGCGGATGTAAACACAGTTCTTGTAGGCCTCCTCATCCATCTTCATGAGTGCCTTAACAGCTTCATATGTCTGGCCTGCCTGGTCGACCATGATCTTACCATCTACAGCGAATACAGACTTGTTGTTTGATGCGTTCCCTGTCTTCGGATTTATCCTGTATCCCTGCTCGATGTTGTATCCATGGCCATTGTTCTCGAAATCAACGATGATGGATGCCTTTGTGGCTCCCTTGCGAATAAGATCGGAAAGAACGAATTCCTTTGAAAGGGTGCGGCTTCCGAAAAGTCCTGTGAAGCATGCTTCCAGAAGGCTGGACTTGCCACTTCCGTTCACTCCGGAAACCACAGTGACGCCGTCATCAAAGCTTATGTCTAGATCCTCGTAGCTCCTGATATTATTGATACGCAGCCTTTTCAGTTTCACAGGTAGTCCCCCAGGTTATACTGTTTTGGTTTCGGGGTTTCAGGCTTCTTTTTCTCAGGGGCGGTGGTTTCAGGAGGTTTGGATTTATCCCGATCTTCTGTTGCAACAGGGTATTTTTCTTCACGGGTTGCAATATTATCATGTTGTCCACTTCGATCAGCCTTTATGCCTGCGTTATATTCATCAGCAGATTCGGCTAGCTGTGGTCCATCAATAGAATCCCTTCTTTCTTCTTCACCGGCAGTATCTGAGCTTTTGTCCCGAATATCCTTTTCAACATCCTTTTTGACCATATATGGATCTGCATTCATGAAGTCGATGCCATTGAGAAGCTCTCCTATTCGGTTCTCAGCTTCAAGATCTACTTTTGTCTTAGGAACTGCCGGGTCTCTCACGATCTCGTCGATCATGATGCCACCGCTTGTAAGTGTCATTTTTGTGATCTCTCTCTTGACCGCTTCATCAGGATCTGAGAAAGAAACTTCCAGTGGTTTATCTTCCTTTACGTCCTCTCCGTGCCTCAGATCCCTTATCCGGGTGACAAGGGCATTTCTTCCTGCAAGGAACTCCTCTATCTCATTGTAGGATATGTCGATATCCGGTTTTCCTGTGATGTCAACAAAGATGACCCTGTCAGCAACATCGTGTTCCATGATAGTATTGATGATGTCTCCATAGGCACTGTCCCTGTCCCTGAGCTCCACCGGAATGAACAGGAAATCCCTTGTGGGTATGTTACGCCTGCCTATATCTATCCCTTTATCATTTATCGTAACAATGTTGTATGTGCGAACATCGCGTTCTGCTGCACTGTTACGTTCCGTGCTGCCGCAATAGGTTACCCAGGTCTGATCTATCTTTGTTTTCTCGTTCTTATGGTAATCTCCAAGAAGTATTGCATGAACTTCGAAGGGCAGTTCTTTGATGACTTCCTCGCATTCCCATTCCCCGAAGGGGAACGGTGACATCAGCTGGTGCATCACAATTATATTGTATTCTCCTGAGAGCTCCTCTGTGAATTTTGAATAATCAAAAAGGGGTATCTTCGATCTGGGGACGTTATCTATGCCATAGATGGCAACATTTTGGATCTTGTAAGGTAATATGCCGAGTCTTGTGGCAATCCCCATGCTCTCGAAAAGGTCGAGCCACTGGGTATGCTGTTTGCTCTCATGATTTCCAACTATGGACAGAAAAGGGATGTTTTTTTGTTTTAATTTTGAAAGTATGTTAATGGTATCCAGGATGTCTTCAAGTGTCGGGTTCCTTGAATCAAAAAGGTCTCCTGCATGGATGACAGCATCCATTTTCATCTCAATTGCATCATCAATAACTCTGGAAAAGGCATCGATAAAATCCTGTCTTCGAACCTCGCTATGGTACTGGCGGTATCCGATATGCGTATCGGCAGTATGCAGAATTCTGATATCCCTCTCCATGTCTCTCTGTATAGTCCCTCATTTACTTTTAAGCTTGTTGTTTTGGGAATATCGGAGGTTTTCAAAGCTCATTGCTTACCCAGTGTTGCAACATAGATCGTGAACTCTTCTTTACCATCGATCCCGAGAATATCGTTCATTTCATCATCCATGAAAGCAGCTATCGCACATACGCCGTAAAGGTTCTGGCACACATGGCCTGCGTCCAGATGCAGGTATCTGTAACCTCTCTGTCCATACCTGTAGGTCATTCGGTATGTAATAGCTGTCCAGATGAATGTGGCAGCATTCTCTTTGACGAATTTCTGGTCAAGACAGGCTGCTGTGATATTGTTTCCTATATCACTGTCTGTTCTGATCGCCAGCAGTTTATGCTCAATTGGAAGGAATCTGTATACTCCCTTTTCCAGCCCTTCAACATTGTTTGCAAGAATATAGGTTTCAAGGGCATACCTGGCACCTGCGGATGGCACTGTCCTGAATGTGGCAGCATTGTGGATGACCTCTTTAACTCCCTGTGTGCATCAGAGGAGGTACGATAATTCTTCAAGGGATAAAGGATCTCCGGAATATTTACGGACACTGGCACGTTTTTCGATTGCCTCTCTCAGACTGATATCATTGACGTTGATCTGGTCCGGATCAGGCAGGTCTATCAGCATAGCCTCTTCGTCATACCCTTTTTCAAGTGGTGGGTAAGGGTATCCCAGTGACTGGTCTGATCTGCCAAGACATTGATATCTTGTATTTTCCATGAACTTTCTGCCTGTTTGTTCCATTTTGAGCACCCTCCTATGAATCTGAAAGGATTCTGTTCTGTGAATATTCTCTGTATCCTTATCTATGTCGTTCCTGTCTCAAAAGTTTTTAGGGGTGACTGGTTTTGAAGTTATTTAATTGCTCTTTCTATTCTGCTGTTGATCTTTCAGTACGTCCCTTCAATTCAACTGCTGAAAATATATATTATATATGGTATCTATTTTAATTATGTGAGTTAGATTTAATACGTAGTAGACTTATTGTAGGGTGTACGTCGATAATTGCCAGATTAATGGTTTTACCGGTGGGGTCCGGTCCGACGTCCGTTTTAATAGAGGGTATTAAATATGGTTTATAAAATTGAATTTGGGGAAATAGAGAGGGAACCTGATATCAGGATGCTTCATGATATGAAAGAGGTCATCTACGACAGGGAGTGGTTCGATTCGGTCGATGACTTCGAACTATACTATATGTTCAGGCATCTTTCCACATCAGAGGCTGAACTTAAGACTATTAACAAACAGCACCTGCGTTATGATATCACTGTTATTCCTCCGGGGATGCTCGGTTGTGAGTTCATCAAGACTGCAGGGCATTATCATCCGAATGTGCCGGGACAGGACCTGTCCTATCCTGAGGTATACCAGGTCCTTGAAGGAGAGGCAACTTATCTTTTGCAGAAGCATGTGGGTGATGACATCGTCGATGTTGTTGTGATAAGGGCAAAGGCAGGAGATATTGCGCTCATACCTCCTGATTACGGACATGTGACAATCAATGCATCCGATGAACAGCTGAAGATGGCAAACTGGGTGTGCTGTGATTTTGCTTCCAGCTATGCACCTTTCAGAGACATGGAAGGAGGGGCTTATTACCTGCTTGAAAGTGGTTTTATTAAGAATCACCGCTATGAGGATCTTCCCGAGCTCAGGTACATTTCGCCAGTGGATATTCCGGAATTCGGACTTGAATGTGGCAGAGATATGTATGAGCTTGTCAATGATACCGAAAAACTGAGATTCCTGAAAGAACCTCAGGATTTTGTTGGAGTTTTCGAGAGCATTCTCACTATTTGATACTGTGGTATGAAATTTACATAGAAGTGCATTTCACATACAAAACTATAATAAGGTAATTTTACTTACTTTATGGAAATAACAAGGTGCTTCTATGATCAAAAAACCATATCCTGTTCAGTTCACTTCTTCGCGTATTGAAGACCTTATGTTCAGGACCACATTCGATCCGGTAGCTATGGAGGGGGATGTTATAGTCAACCTCTCTCTGATTAATGAGGAAGACCTTGAACCGATTCTGGATATTTATTCCCTGGCCATGAGAAGCGGATTGTCTGTCAGTCCTTTCCTCAAGATCGTCGAAGGCGGAGATACGATCGGTGATTTCAGGGTAGCAAAGGGTGATGTGGGTATTGCAACGGTTTGCAGCATTACCATTGACGGTGTCCTTCTAAAAGGCGGTGTTATGATCAACCCCAAGCTTGGAGGAGTTGTCCAGATAAAGAACGGTCAGCCGGTCAGGTTCACGAATGTGGTTACCTATGTAAGTACTACCATTGATCCTCTTGAGGTCCTAATGTCTCAGGATATCACTTCTGTGACACAGATGCTAAGGACCGGTTCCGGGAAGATTCTTGCCAACCTTCGTGAAGCTCCTCTGATCGCAAGGGATGATATCGACCATATCCTTTCGGACATGCTGGATGCAGGTATCAGTGGTATAATGGAAGTGGGTGAGCCCAATTCCCGTGTCCTTGATATCCCGGTAGAGAGGGATCACCTGGGCGTTGTTGTCATTGGTGGTACCAACCCCATAGCAATGGCAAAAGAGCAGGGCTTCAGGGTACGTACAAGTGCAATGTCTGCGTTAATAGATATTGACGAGATGAAACATGTTGATGATTTCATCTGATCATTTTTTTCGCAATTGCTCTCCAATAACAGAATCCAGCTTTTGAAGGAACTTTCCTTTTGTGTCGTATGGGATAGTGGCGCCTGCTGCTATGTCGTGACCTCCTCCTGCACCACCGACTTCTGCGGTTGTCACTGCCATGGCCTCAGAGAGGTTAAGTCCTTTCCTGATCAGGTCCTGTGTACCGCGGGCCGAGACCTTCACACCGTCCTTTGCATCTGCAAAAGCTATTATCGGGAGGGATCGGTTCCCAACTACAGATGTGCTCATTCCTGCTATGATGCCGACAATCGTTTCCATTATACTTGAGCCCGCATCGAAGTACTGCAGGTTTTTCATTTCGGTTATGCCGTTCTCCTTGACGAATATGAGTCCGTTCACAAGATTCTGTCTGTGTTCGCTTAACAGCTGACGGGCTGACTCGTAAGCTTCGCCTCGGTCGCCCATGCAGACCGCCAGGCCGATATCTGCATGTCCGTAGCGTGCTGTGGCGTTAAGGAGAGTGGAATATTCCGATGCATCCCTCATTTCCGTTCCTTCCTTCTCGTTCATGAGGATGTAGACCTCTCCGATGAGTCTCTCTACCTTGTAGGGGGGCAGCCCTGAGCGCAGGGAAT
>JBNJIC010000109.1:0-7438 GCA_051749005.1 Halobacteriota archaeon
CACTATCTGTCCTATAACACTAAGGTCAACAGCAGCAAGACCTCCTGCGAGTCCAACTCCGATCACAGAACCAACAAGGGTGTGCGTGGTGGAGATGGGCAGGGAACTATAGCTGTGAAGAACAACAACGGATGCAGTTGCGAATTCTGCTGAGAATCCTCTTGTCGGAGTAAGTTCGGTTATCCTGTTACCAATGGTCTCTATAACACGGTATCCCCATGTAGCAAGACCGATCACCATTCCAATACCTCCCACTATGAGGACCCACAAAGGAACCACTGCTTCTGCAAAGTTAAGAGCATTAAGGCCTGCATAAAGTGGTCCTACAGCATTTGCTACATCGTTGGATCCGTGTGCGAACGCAATGAAGCAGGCAGTTCCGATCTGCAGGTACACGAATTTTTTCTCGATATGATAAGGGTTCTCTGCTTTTTGCAATATCGTAACCCGTATAACAGAGAAGATCAGATATGCAAGTATTGCTCCCAGTATAGGGGAGACCAGCCAGCTGCCGACGATCTTTGTCAGTACGGCCCAGTTAATGTCAGAAAATAATATAAGGTCCTGATAGACGGCAACAATCCCGAATCCAAGAACTGCTCCTACGATCGAATGGGTTGTCGATACAGGCAGGTTGTAGAATGTAGCAAAAGTGATCCAGAAACCGGCTGCAAGGATAGCTGCAAGCATGCCGATAGCAACAAGGTTCGGGTCTATGGCTTTTATGCTGTCAATAGGTACAATTCCTTTTGCAATAGTGGATGTGACCCGATTTCCAAAGAAAACAGCTCCCACGAATTCGAAGACAGCTGCTACTATAATCACCTGTTTGATTGAGAGCGCTCCGCTACCTACTGATGTCCCCATGGCATTTGCAAGGTCATTGGCACCGATGTTCCATGCCATGTAAAGACCGGCAATAACCAGCAATATAACAATTGGATTGAACAGTTCTATCATATTCTTCTTCCTGATGTTAACTCTTCACGCCGTTAAGGTCACATGTTTAATAAATGTATCAATATTCATTTTTTTCATTCAAAAGATTTTATCTCATCCCTTGCCTTTTGTGCCTCTTCATTATCAGGTTCAAGTTCAAGCAGAATGTCATATGTTGCAATGGCATCAGTGATGTTGTCATCCTTTACACAAAGTTCGGCGGTATTGGCCAGAATAGACCTTGCTTCTTCCTTGTGTCCGAGTCTGTATAGCAGCTTGCCCCTTTTTCTCCAGAGTTCCACATTTGTCACATCGATCTCGAGTGCATTCTCAATAGCATTTAAAGCATCAAGGTATGCATCCCGGCTACTGGAAATAAGTGCTCTTACTTCCCACATTTCGGCGGCAGTGAGGAAACATTCAAGGGCTTCCTTTGACTGCCCGAGTTTCCTGTGTGCCAGCCCTTTGATGAATATGGGCTCAGTGGCATCTTCTATGTATTCTATTGCAGAATCAAGTGCTTTTATG
Organism: Halobacteriota archaeon; assembly: GCA_051749005.1. Taxonomy (GTDB): domain Archaea; phylum Halobacteriota; class Methanosarcinia; order Methanosarcinales; family Methanosarcinaceae; genus Methanococcoides. The sequence goes on from JBNJIC010000109.1 coordinate 1,468, forward strand.
GATGCTCCATATCTTTCCACATTAAAAAGCAGCATCCCTTTGTTGTACCATGCATGCCCCATTCCGGGCTTGATGGCGGTTGCACGATCCAGATTTTCAAGTGCTTTGTCCGTATCTCCCAGTTCAGCAAAAACACTTCCCTTCAGGAAATATGTATCAGCATCATCAGAAGTGATCTCTTCTAGTTTTTCTAAGGTCTCAAGTGCTCCTGTAAGATCTCCCTTTGTGGCAAGCACATTGCCTTTGAGTTTGAGAACTTCGGCATCATTGCCAAGTTCAAGTGCATTATCAGCAACTTCGATAGCGTCATCATATAGGTGAAGGCCAAAGAGGATCTGCCCTTTGATAAGCAATGCCTGTGTTGGGTCCGGGGCGTGCCTTATGGCCTGTTCTACAACCTCAAGGGCCTGTTCATGATGGCTTTCCCTGCATAGAAGACATACTTTGTTAAGCAGGAAATCTGCCAGTTCCTGTGGTGACATATTGTCTTTGTTCTCGGACATAATGTCCAATTGTATCAGAACGTTTTAATGTTTTGCGGAGAAGCTCAGATAAAAGAGTCCAGTGTTCTCTGGAATCGGATGTCTGAAAGCATCTTCATCTTTGCTTTCCATTCCAGTGCCGGGGTCCGGATACGTGTTGCCATATCCTCCAGTGCTTCTTCTATGGTCTCAAAGGTTCTCGGAACGGATCCCATTGCACTTCGGGCGGCTTCCCTTACCACCCACACTCCCAGTGGTGCCCAGTACTCAGGTGTGATCTCCCTGATCATGAATATCGATGCCTGCCTGCCAACGTCCTCCAGGTACTCCAGGGAAGCTATACGTGCTGCATAGTAACCCCCTGCAAGGCTGGAGTACCCTTTTTTGCCATTGAGGTCCTCCATGTCCTGTCCTATCCAGGATGAGCCTCCAGACCAGATTGAGCGCCTCATCCATATCTCCATAAGCTCGAACGAAAAGGTCCTGGGGACAAGCATGATCTCAAAATAGTTGCCAAAACATCCTCCGCTGAACACGGATATATCACTTACCAGTGGCATGTCCCTGACACGGTCGATGATATCCTTTCCTGCCATGTCATCGGTTGCTGTGATGGCCCATCTTGTGGGGACAAGTTTGCGCTGCCGACCCAGAAGACCAATGGAAAGCAGTCTGGTGATATGCTCAGCGGATATATCATTACTGAAAAGTTCGCATACTACGTCCTTTGCAAGAGCATCGGTGTCATACGCAAGATAGTCCACTTTCTTAGGTACTTTTGGGTTCTCAGCGATGTCCAGTTCCTTTACGGCTCCGGATGGCCCCATGGGTGTCAGGACACTGTCAAACTTGAGTTTTTGCTGCAATGGTTTTGAGAACCAGGCCTCAGTGTCAACCGGTGATTTTGAAAGGGCCAGTTCCTGAGACTTTTCCAGTAATTTGTCAGGCTTCATAGCATCCTTGACATCGATGCTGCTGTTTGCTCTGACCAGCTGGCACCTGACGGAGATCACATCCTTGATATCCATGGAAAGCCATTGCTTCGGATCCTCAAGTAGCATTGCATCCTTTGCGTCGACCTCAGGGGGTATCATCGGGCCGGCCTTAACCTGCGGATAGCCATATCTCCCTACAAATACTGCAGGCGGAGATGCACCAAAAACAGAGTCGTCACCCGAGACAGACGCTTCAGTAGTCTTGGTTGACCTGAACTTTTCAAGGATCGGACACAAAGGTCTCCCGCAAAGTCCTTTCCCTTTACATTTAATACAAAGGTTTTTGCTCAATCTCACTCTTCACTTTTGCATAGGATACAGTACTCTGCCCCTGGTACGTTCTTGTACAACCAGCCGGAACGCTGTACGAACTTACATACATTGCACATCCCTTCTGTCAGGACCCTGTCAGAGGAATTATTAACAAGCTGGGTGGCAAATTTTTTGATCTCTTCAATGGTCTCTTCTGAGAACCCCACCTCTGCACCCCTTTTTGCACTAACGTACTGCGATACTGCTGCTCTTGAAAGACCTAATATATCTGCAACCTGCTGTTGTGTGCAGCCATGGTCGATCATCATAGAGCGTGCAAGTTCTGCACGTATGGCAGGTAATACTTTCTGTACCATTATCTCGCAGGTAGGTTTCATAATTTATTTTCCTTTTTTCGTCCTATATCTTCTTTTCGTCGGCAAGTTGGAGCCGGTATGCCAATGCCCTGTCGATGAATGCCTTCAAATTCAAAAAAAGGAACATGGCTGTCTTAGGAGGCCATGTTCTGTATTCGAAAAGTTAATTAGTTGGTGATGCAGAAAATGCATACCATTGATCAGTCTTTGATCTGTTCCGGAGAGAAACCCTTCTGGACCAGAACTTCCTTCATACGTCCCAGATGGTTGCCCTGCAGTTCAACGGAACTTCCCTTTACAGTTCCGCCACATGCGAACTTTGATTTCAGGTATGTGGATAGCTCATGCAGGTCGATCTCATTTGCATCGAATCCTTCCACAACTGTAACTTCTTTACCGTATCTTCTTCTGTTCACTTTCACTGTTATTCGCTGTTGCTCCTTTGCCACTTCTTCACATATACATAGCTCTGATGGCAAACCACAAACCGGGCACATTTCTGAACTCATCTTCTGGTATTTCCTCCGATTTTTTACTCACCTGTATAAGCATTTATATAAATTATACACAGATATTATATGTAACTCACAATGTTATTAAAATCTAATGGTAATGTCATTTCGTCGGATGTTGAATATGCAAAAAGCATGTTCAGCCAGGCAAAAGGCCTGATGTTCAGAAGCTCTGTAAAGGATAGCTATGCTATGGTCTTCATATTACCTTCCATGAAGAAGGTCTCATTACACATGCTCTTTGTTCCTTTCCCTCTGGACGTCCTTTTCCTTGATGATGATAAACGCATTGTAAAGACCACTTATCTTCGTCCTTGGATCGGCACGGGTGACTCCGGTGAAAAGGTGAAGTACATAATAGAGCTCCCTGCAGGTGTTATATTCCGTTCTGACCTTTCTGTTGGTGACCATGTCATGTTCGACGAATCCTGACTCTATTCTCTCCGTTGGAAATCTTTATCTAATCTATGGTTTATTTAAGCGTGAATTCATACTCCTTATATTATGAGGCGCACAAATGTTACCGGAAAATGACCTGAAGATCATAACAGAAGAGATGGGCAGAGAACCAAACCTTGTTGAACAGGGATGCTTTTTGAACTTGTGGAGTGAGCATTGTTCCTACCGTTCCAGTGCTCCTTTGCTAAAGACATTCACCACGGTTGGTGATCGTGTGATCATCGGTCCCGGCGATGACGCTGCTATCATTCGTTTTGGCGATGGCTGGGTACTTGCTATCGGTATGGAGAGCCACAACCATCCTTCATATGTGGATCCTTACAACGGCTCTGCAACAGGTGTCGGTGGAATTGTGCGTGATATCATTTCCATGGGCGCAAGGCCAATTGCACTGATGGACCCTCTCTATTTCGGACCTCTGGACACTCCTAAGAACCTCTATCTATTTGAGCACATAGTGGAGGGGATCGCAGGATACGGGAACTGTATCGGGGTACCTGTTGTCAGGGGAGAGGCATACTTTGATGAGACCTACAGCGGAAATCCTCTTGTCAATGTTGTCTGTGTGGGTCTTGCCCGCGAGGAGAACATCGTTACCGCCTGTGCACAGAAAGCAGGCAACAAACTTGTACTTGTGGGTTCAACTACCGGCCGTGACGGTCTTGGTGGAGCATCGTTCGCTTCCCGTGACCTTTCAGAAGAGGCAGAAGCAGAGGACCGTCCAAGCATCCAGATCGGCGATCCTTTCACCGAGAAGCTCCTCATCGAGGCAACTCTGGAGGCGATCGGCACTGGTCATGTGCTTTCATGCAGGGACCTCGGTGCAGCAGGTCTTGCAGGTGCAAGTTCTGAAATGGCATCAAAAGGTAATCTTGGAATGCGCCTGATGGCTGACAAGGTAATTCTTCGTGAATCCGGAATGACTCCTTATGAGATCATGATATCCGAGTCCCAGGAACGTATCCTCTTTGAGGTCTCATCTGAGAACGTGGATGAGATCCTCGCTATCGCAGAGAAGTACGACCTTAATGCCAGCATGATAGGTGAACTTACAGAGCGTCTCTTTTACACCGTAGAGTTCGAGGGCGAGGTCGTTGCGGATATGCCTGTCAAGCTTCTGACAGAAGGTGCACCTACCTTCGAGCGTCCTTCCACAGCTCCTGATGAGCGTGATGTCGGTGACAAACCGGAACTCCCGGCTGACCTGAAGCAGGAAGTAATTGATATTCTTTCATCTCACAACATCGCATCAAAAGAATGGATCTACAGGCAGTATGATCACGAAGTCCAGATACGTACAGTGGACAAACCCGGGTCAGATGCAGGTGTCCTTCGTATCGCAGACGGCAAGGGTCTTGCACTTTCCTGTGGGTGCAACCCGGGCCACACCCTCCTTGATCCGTATGAAGGGGGAAAGGGAACTCTTATTGAGAACAGCATGAACCTGGCTGTAAAAGGTGCGGAGGCTATTGCCCTTGTAGACTGCCTCAATTTCGGAAATCCTGAGAAACCTGATATTTACTGGCAGTTCAAGCATGCAATCCTTGGTCTTGGTGATGCTGCAAGGGACCTTTCCATCCCGGTTGTCGGAGGAAACGTTTCTCTCTATAATGAGAGCGGCGAATACGGGACAGCTATTGTTCCTACGCCATCTATCGGACTTATTGGAATTACCGGCGACATCGAGACAGTGCCGGGTTCCTTCTTCGGAGGCGAAGGCAACGCGGTCCTCCTTGTGGGAGAGACCTTTGATGAAATGGGCGGTTCTGAATACTACAAAATAAAAGGACTAAGAAACAACGGCAATGTTCCTAAGGTGCGTGAGAATGCTTCGGAAACCGTTGAGACTCTGATCAAAATCATCAGAAGCGGCAAAATAAAAGCAGCCCATGATGTGTCTGCAGGCGGACTTGCAACAGCTCTCTGTGAGATGTGCAGGGATTTCGGTGCAAATATCGATCTTGCAGATGTCGGCGAAGGTCTCAGGCCGGATGACCTCCTGTTCTCTGAATCTCATGCAAGGGCCCTTCTTGTAACCTCTGAAAAAGATGAGGTCCTTGAGATGCTCGATAATATTCCATGTTACGTGATAGGTACTGTTGGCGGGGATCGTCTGAACATCAAAGGAAATGAATTTGATCTCTCCTTAACTCTTGATGAGATTGCAGATGCAAGGTCAAGTCTTACAAAACTGATGATGGAATAATTTCCATTATCATTTTTCGTTTCTGTTTTCTTCTTTTTCGGTCAATATATCGGAAAGATGTGGTGGATCACCCCTACAGTTCATCTTTTTGTATGGTGGGAAATAAGATCACGCGAGCATTGTTATCTGCCCGACACCTTCAACAAGTGAGTCAACTTCCTCTTCTGTATTGTACATTGCAAAGGATGCTCGCACAGTTCCTTCAACTCCAAGCATTTCCACTGAAGGCATCGCACAATGAAATCCACTTCGTACACAGATCTTTCTGGTCTCGTCCAGTATCATGGCAACATCATGCGGATTCATGCCTTCCACATTGAAAGGTACAACACCAGCCCTGTTCTCAGGTCCGTAGACCTCCACACCTTCGATCTCTGCAAGAAGCTTTGCAGCATATGCAGCCAGTTCTTTCTCGTGCTTCTCGATGTCTTCCACACCTATCTCCTGCACATACTCAACTGCTCTTCCAAGTCCGATAACTCCCGGAATGTTCGGAGTGCCGGCTTCGAACTTTGAGGGCGAAGGTTCCAATTCATAACTTTCTGTGGTAACGGCATGTACAGTGCCTCCGCCCACGTAGGCGGGTTCCAGTATGTCCGGTTGTTTGATGCAGAGAATTCCTGTGCCCTGTGGTCCCAGCATTCCTTTGTGTCCTGGTGTGACAAAGAAATCGCAGCCTATTCTGTTG
>JBNJIC010000110.1:0-7362 GCA_051749005.1 Halobacteriota archaeon
TCCTGACGATGACACTCTTGAGATCATGGACAACTTGTTCATCGTTGGTTCAGAGGACACCGAGAGATTCTACCTCATGCAGGAAGTAACCATCGAAGGTGACATGGAAGAACCTGTTGAGGAACCAGTCGAGGAACCTGTTGAGGAACCAGTCGAGGAACCTGTTGAGGAACCAGTCGAGGAACCTGTTGAGGAACCAGTCGAGGAACCTGTTGAGGAACCAGTCGACGATGGTGAAGGCGATGAAGGGCCAGTACCTGGTTTCGAAGCAGTCTTCGCAATTGCAGGTCTCCTTGCAGTAGCATACCTTGTTAGAAGGAACTAAATAACTAAAATTTGAGAAGGGTGTAAACCCTTCCAACATTTCTTTTTTTTTGTCAGGTTTTTCGATAAATTAAAATACCTATAAGCTTATTGTATCTCATTCTAATTTACAAAAATGAGGTCTTTAAGAATGAAAATGAAGGTATTGATGATTTCTCTCATTGCATTAGTGCTTGTTGCAATGTCAGGATGTACAGAGCCGGCTGAGCCGGAAGGTCCCGTGACAACTGCTGATCTTAGTGTTGATGGGGTAGTGCTGGAAAATGTTCCTGAAGGCTTTGAATATCTTGGTGTTCACTCTGTTGATGCAGAAGAGATAAAAGCAGACTATGTGGATGTCGATGGTATCGTTCAGGCTTCTGAAGGTATATACCAGCTTGATTCTGTGGATCATTTTATTATAGCTGTTGAGCTTGAGAACCCTGAAGTTGCAGAAGAGTTCGTTACAAAGTATAAGGACAGTTTTCCAAGTGCAGTAATTGGCAGGTTTGTTGAAGAATCATTCAATGGACATGATGCAACGCTTATCACAAAACATGTTACCATGAACGGTGATCAGACCCCACGCTATCACTACATTTGGACAAACGAGAACTTCGTGTTCATTGTCAGAGGAAGCACCGATGACAATACTACATTGATGGAGCTTGCTGAAGCGACCGGATTCTGATCCGGTCCCTTTTTAAAATTTAGAAAAGAAGTAGCTGCCAATCGATACACTTTAATATCACTATGTCCATTTAGGTGCTGCAATGCCCGGATAGCCTAGTTGGTTGGGGCGCCAGACTCATAGGGACTTTTAACCGAGCGTCCAAATCTCCTGAGAAATCTGGAGGTCGCGTGTTCGAGTCACGCTCCGGGCACTTTGCCTTTCATTGTTTTTTCTTTAATTTTATTTCAATAAGTTGTTTCCTGTTATTTGACAACAAAGCATATATTATGTCTTCACATTAAGTAGCTTCATGAATTTCCAGATCCTGGATGCAGACTATTTCCGTGAAGATGACCGACCTGTAGTACGCCTTTTTGGCAGGTCCGACAATGGGGAGAGCGTCTGCTGTCTTGTTCCGGGATTTGAGCCTTATTTTTATCTGAGTGCATCAGGCGATCTTAAGAAGCTGGGTCAGGAAATAAAGGACCGGTTCGATGTTGTTAAGGACATTGAAGTTGTGGAGAGGTTCGAACCCATAGGTTACCAGGAAACAAAGCAACCAATGCTCAAGGTCACCACATTCGACCCGCGCAACGTTCCTGAGATAAGGGATGAAGTTGCAGGAATGATAGGTGTCAGGGAGATCTATGAAACGGATATCCTGTTCAGGAACAGATTTCTGATAGATAAGGGTTTTAAAGGCATGGGATGGGTGTCCGCCGAAGAAGATGCCGGTGTACCCAAAGTCGATCTGCTCTGTGATCATGTTATGAGATCACCGCATCTTACCGAAGTTGACAGGATTCCCAATTCTCCATTGAAATATCTGGCCTTTGATATAGAATGTCTGCCGCATGACGGCGGTATGCCTACTCCGGATGTCTCACCTATCATAATGATCAGTTTTGCCTTTGAGCCTGCCTACAAGGGTCACAGCACCATTGTGCTTGTCAAGAAAGAAGTGGAAGGTGTTGATGATGACGTTGAGATGTTCACGGAAGAATCGGATCTTCTCAACCGTTTCTTTGATATCATAACGGAATACGATCCTGATGTGATCACCGGTTACAATATCAATGATTTTGATGTTCCCTATATCGTAGACAGGGTTAATGTCCTGAACGAATCCGGTGCAGTTATCAAGCCGGTTGTGGGAAGGGATTCAAGGAACTTAACATACCGCAAGATCATAAGCCGCACAATGGTATCCATTCCCGGAAGGGTTGTCGTGGATGCACTTCCACTTATCAGGCAGCAGTTCAGCCTGAAAAGGTATACCCTGCGCAATGTTTCAAAGGAGCTGCTTGATCGGGAAAAGCTCGACGTTGCACCGGCTGATATGGAAGAGCACTGGAACGATAACGGTGAGAAGATCAGAAAGTTCGTAGATTATGCCAGACGTGATTCTGAGCTTGCCCTTGAACTTTTGCTCGAGCTGAAGCTTCTGGATAAGTATATCGCTTTATCGAGGGTCAGCGGTGTCCTGCTTCAGGATACGGTCAGTGGAGGGCAGACCAATATGGTGGAACATATCCTGATGACCGAGTTCGGTAAACAGGGCAGGGTCATGTCCACAAAGCCGGATGATGAGACCTCTGCCTACAGGCGTAAACAGAATGAGAGCCTTAAGGGAGGTGCTGTCCTTGAACCTGAGAAAGGACTGCATGAGAATGTGATCGTTCTGGACTACAAATCCCTCTATCCTACTATCATGATGGCCCACAACCTCTGCTATACGACCGTTGTGGACCCGGGAACCTATCCTGATGAAAATATTATCAGGTCACCCTCAAAAGGCGAGTTCGTCAAACCCGAAATATTCAAAGGTGTCGTACCTTCAGTTCTGGAATATCTGCTGGACCAGAGGGTGAAGACAAAACAGTTGATGAAAAAAGCAAGTGATGAAGGTGAATACCGTGTCCTTGATGCAACACAGCTTGCCCTGAAGATCCTGCTCAACAGTTTCTATGGTTATTCAGGTTATGCCCGTGCAAGGCTCTACAGCCTCCAGATGGCCAATTCTGTGACCAGCATAGGCAGGGATAACATCGCAAGGACTGAGGATATCGTCTGCAACAGGATCGGTACTGTGATCCTCAGGGACAATGAAGCTTATCTTATTGATGAGGCCGGTAAGATCAGGGAGAGCGACAAGATCGTGAAACTCTCTGTGGCATACGGTGATACGGATAGTGTCTTTGTCCATTGTAAGAACGAATGTGATGAGGAGTTTGCAGAGTATGAGTTCTCGCTTGAGGATTCGGCACTGGTGGGAAGAAAGGTTGCAAGTATTGTCACAGCATCATTACCTGACCCCATGGAGCTTGAATTTGAGGCAGCTGCAAAGCGTGTTCTTCTTGTTGCCAAAAAAAGATATGCACAGTGGCTCTTTGAGCCCACCAGCGATGGCTGGAAGGACAAGATAAAGGTAAAGGGCCTTGAAACGGTTCGACGTGACTGGTGTGAGCTGACATCAAAGATGCTCAACAGGGTACTTGAACTTGTGCTGAAGGAAGGTGACATTGACGGTTCTGTCCTTCATGTAAGAACACTTGTTGACAGGGTACGCAATCTGGATGTTCAGAAGGATTCTGATATTGTTGAGGACCTGGTGCTTACAAAGACATTCTCCAAGTCTCCTTCAAGTTATAAGAACAAGCAGCCTCACCTTACTGTGGTGGAGAATATTGAGAGACGCACCGGAATGCGACCTTCCATTGGTGAGAGGATACCCTTTGTCATTACAGCAGGCAAAGGTCTTTTTGTGGATCGTGCGGAGGACCCGGAATATGTCCGTGAGCACAATATAACTCTTGATGTGGACTACTACATACAGAAACAGATGTTGCCACCTGTGGAGCGTATCCTTGGAGTATTCGGGGTAGATGTGGCCACACTTAACCATGATTCAAAACAAAAAGGTCTCTTTGATTTTGATAAATCCTCCGGGGATAAAGCAGAGACTGTCAAAAGGCTTTGCAGGACAAGCGAACAGCCGTCCCAGCAGCCGGATCAAAAAACGCAGAGCTCACTATTTGATTTCTGAGATCTGAAAATCAAGTTTAATACTGAAATTAAACTGGTTTAAAGTAAATCTGGAATTTAAACCTTTTTTAAAAATTTAAAAATTATAAGTAAGAGACAAAAAAGATCAGAGCTGCACGTAACGTGCAGAGTCTCCGAGATCTTCTTCTATTCTGAGTAACTGGTTATATTTTGCGGTACGCTCACTTCTTGCAGGTGCTCCGGTCTTGATAAGGTCAGCACCTAATGCAACGGAAATGTCTGCGATCATTGCATCTTCTGTCTCAGCAGACCTGTGGCTTACCACAACGCTGTATCCGTTGCGCATTGCAAGGTTTGCGGCATCGAATGACTCTGAGATCGTACCTATCTGGTTGATCTTGAGCAGGAGCGCGTTGGCAGCATCCATCTCAATACCCTTTGCAAGGCGGTTCACGTTTGTAACGAAGAGGTCATCGCCTACAATGATAGTGTCCCATGCCTCAGTGGTAAGTGTTGCAAAGTCCTCGAATGATTCCTCGTGGAATGGGTCCTCAATGGAAAGGATAGGATATGTATCGATCAGCTCAAGGTAGTAGTCCACAAGCTCAGCAGGTGTGAGCATGTTCCCGTCAATGGAGTATTTGCCGTTTTCAAAGAACTCCGATGCAGCAGCATCAAGTCCGATAGTTATCTCGGATTCGGTGTATCCTGCTTCATCAATGGCACTCACAAGAGCATCAAGAGCATCGCAAGTCATAGAGATAGATGGTGCATATCCTCCTTCATATCCTACATTGGTCGCGGACCCGCCATATTTATCCTCAAGTATCTTACCAAGAGCGTGGTATGTCTCTGCTCCCATTCTTAGAGCATTTGAATAGGTCTCAGCGCCTTTTGGCTGGATCATGAACTCCTGGATGGATAGTTCGTTACCGGCGTGCTTTCCACCGTTTAGTACGTTCATGGTAGGTACAGGCAAAGCGAATGCATTTGTTCCGCCAAGGTAGCGGTAAAGCTGCATGCCGAGGGAATCAGCAGCTGCTTTTGCAACAGCCATAGAAACGCCAAGGATCGCATTTGCACCGAATGTCATCTTGTTGTCCGTTCCATCCAGTGCGATCATCAATTCATCGATCTCACGCTGGTTGCGAACATCCATTCCCAGCAGTTCGTTTGCAAAGGTTGAGTTCACATTTTCAACTGCATCAAGTACGCCTTTTCCGTTGTAACGATCGTCCTTGTCCCTGAGCTCAAGTGCCTCGTTACTGCCTGTGGATGCTCCGGAAGGCACGCTTGCCCTTCCGAACCCGTGGCCAGTGTAAACATCGACCTCAACAGTAGGATTTCCTCTTGAGTCCAGTATTTCTCTGGCATGTACTTTTTGAATTGTATAATTTGTTTCTTCGCCTGTGTAGCTCATGTTTTCCACCATTTGAATGTTCTATGAACCAATCGTACATGACAGTATATATCGTTATTGCATTTGTTCTTTTCAGGATTTTGAACGTATAGTTTTCTTATATACTCATGCACCATAACAGCATAAATTTATATTGATAAAAGTAGTATTATTATTTATAGGGGGTCAAAATATTACTTTAATGGATGATCGTGGGTATGAAGTAGCATCACTTCTGCAGAGTATTGATGTTCCTAGGATAGAAGCGCTTTCAATTGCCTGTCTTTTCAGTTCTGATGAACTGAGCTCACAGGATATTGAAAAGGCTACAGGTTTAAGGCAACCTGAAGTGAGCATTGCCATGAGATCGCTCTATGAACGTGGATGGATCGATGAGAGGGATGATAAAAGGACTAAGTGCAGGGGAAGGCCTGCAAAATATTATTCTCTGAAAGTGGACTTTGCAGATATAATCAAGGTCTATGAATCCAGGATACTGAAAATGAACGGGAAAAAGTTAGAGATCATTGATGATCTCCTCAAAATGGATATTTGAGCCTCCATATTTCAAAAGTTTTGGCTCTATTATCCTTCAGCTTAGAAAGTAATTGGGGCAAATCCCTTTGCAGTATTGAATACACGTTTAGCATCAATGCCGGATATTTCCATGATGAATACCTCAAGTACCATAAAAGCCTCACTTTCGCCGCGAAGGCATCCGACATTCACATGATCACCACGACCGGCAGCAGTGTGGAGATGTATTTTTGGCTCTCCTTCTTCTGAGAAGATGTTCCCTGTACCTATTACCTCATGAGGTTCGGAGTAGTTCACCCACACAGGTTCAGGTGGGATTGCATTCTCTTTGGGACCTGCAACAAGGTTTGCTCTGGAAACAGCTCCCAGCAGTATAAAGAACGCGGATGTGATCTCTTCTTTTTCAGAAAGTCCTTCGAGCTCTTCAAGCAGATCTTCTCCTGTGTCTATCCTTACGGTAAAGACCCTTCCGATATTACCTTTACTATATTCCATATTTCCACCTTTGCTTGATCATTCATTGACTATTTTTCCGTCCACCAGTCGTATGATGCGGTCGGTCTTGGCTGCCATATTCTCATCATGGGTCACAAGTATGAAGGTCTGGTCATGCTCCCTGTTAAGCTTTCTTAATAGCTCATATATTTTGTCACTGGAATGGCTGTCCAGATTACCTGTAGGTTCATCTCCGATCACTATTTTCGGGTTGTTCGCCAGTGCACGGGCCACAGCTACTCTCTGGTTCTGTCCTCCGGAAAGCTGGTTGGGCCGGTGGTCCATTCTATCTTCAAGCCCCACTTCCTTCAGAAGGTCGGTTGCGATCCTTTTAGCTTCATGCCTGCTCTTTCCTGCTATCAGCAGTGGCATCATAACATTCTCAAGCGCAGAAAAATCAGGTAGAAGGTGATGGTACTGGAAAATGAACCCCAGCATCTCATTGCGTGCCCTGGATCGTTCCTCATCGGACATTGTTGTTACATTTTCCCCGTCTATAAGGATGGTTCCGCTGGTAGGTGTGTCCAGTATGCCTATCATGTGGAGCAGAGTACTTTTCCCTGATCCCGAAGGGCCGATTATTGCAAGGAATTCACCCTTTTCAACGGTCATGTTCAGCCCATCAAGGGCCCTGACCCCAAGACCATCTGTATATGTCTTGGTAAGGTCCCTTATTTCGATTATATTGGGTTCAGTGGTCATACTATGCCTGCTTTATGTTAGGTATACCATCTCTTTTAAGATTATTTATAATAAGTGGTGTTATTTCATGGGCAGGCGATAGACTTGGCATATCAATTCGCAATCTGATAATGATTGTTTATAAGTTAAGAAAAAGCCTAAAAAAGTCAGGAATATCCCATAAGGGATATTACTTTGATCTTAATAATCAGGCTCAAGACCTTATATCTGGTAGAATGCCCTGGCGATATCTTTTTGTTCCTCGACC
>JBNJIC010000111.1:0-7324 GCA_051749005.1 Halobacteriota archaeon
CTTCATTCGAAACTGAGACCAGAAGTACAGGAAAATCATACTTTTCTTTAAATTCAGTTACTATGTAGACCATTTTTCCTTCTTCTGTCAGCTTTTCATCCAGTTTTCCGGATAAAGTTCTACTAAGGAAATCATTTTCATCAACATATATACATACATTATCAGAAGAATTCATCTCAGTGTTGTTCAAATAAGAGTAGGAGTAAGTACTTGCTGTGGAATCTGCAGACGTGGTGCTGGTCGAAAGCTTAAAATCCAGGAACATGAATGCTGAAGCTGCCACTACAAAAATGATGATGAAGATTATCACTATTGATGTTTTGGATTTTATCTGCATGGAAAACACGTTCTTATAAATGATATAAGGGTTTGTTTGAAATTACCTATCTATTAATTACTTCTAACTCTAAAATAATTTGCGCATATCCTGAAATTAATATTTTCAAAAATTCATTTTATAAAAACATCATAAATTCCGGATAGTAGATAAAATCATCATCTAAGAATCATTTAATCTGAAAGCCATGTCTTCCATGTTTTATATTTATCATCCGGAGGATGTACCGATCAATACTCCCGATCAACTAAAGCAATAAGAGAGTTTTTATACACATAAAATCCTAATTATATTGGGGTATAAATGCTAAGATTAAGATTCCATGGCAGGGGTGGCCAGGGAGCAAAAGTAGCCAGTAGAGTGCTTGGGAGTGCTGCATTTCTGAATGGCTATCATGCTCAGGATTTTCCATTGTACGGTGCCGAGAGGAGAGGGGCGCCGATAACGGCCTTTGCCCGCATATCCAGAAAAGCCATCATGGAGAGGGGTTTAGTATCACAACCGGATATTGTGGTAGTTATGGACGAAACCCTGCTATCGGATCCCCAGGCTATGCCTTTGTCAGGTCTTAAAAGAGGCGGTGTCGTTTTTGTGAACACTCCTCAAACTCCTTTTGAAATAAAGAAAGAGTATGGTATAGAAGATCATGTGATCACACTTGATATCACAAAGATCAGCCTTGACATGATCGGTATGCCTGTTCTCAGCAGCCTTGCAGCCGCAGTTGCCTCAAAGATCGCCGGAATTGGAGTAAAAGCTCTCAGGGATTCTCTGGAAAGGGAACTTTCAGGTATCATTTCTGAAAGGGAACTTTTAGAAAAAAATAAAGAAGCTGCAGTTTATTGCTATAATGCAGTAACGCCCGTAAGTATAGAAACCACTGAGGAGATCCGGGAAAGGGAGAATGTTATCATTGTTCCTTTCGAAACTGCCAGTGTATCCAGTCCTTCAATATTGTCCACAGGTAATACGCCTTTACGAAGAACAGGTAACTGGCGTATATTCAGACCAGTCTGGGATTATGATGCATGCACCAAATGTATGACCTGTGTTGCTAGATGTCCTGAAGGATGTATCCGGGTGAACGAGGAAGGTTACCCATATACCGATTACGATAACTGCAAGGGATGTCTGATATGTGCTGAGGAATGTCCTGTTGGAGCTATCAGCAAAGTGCGGGAGAAGCACTCCCGTTGCGAAGAGGGGGATCAATGATGGTAAAAGAGATGCTTACTGGTAATCGTGCTGCTGCCTGGGGTGTGCGGCTTGCAGAGGTTGACTATATTCCGGCCTACCCGATAACTCCACAGACCGAGATCATCGAGACGATTGCAAAGTGGATATCCGACGAAGAGATGGATGCAGGTTTTGTTACCATGGATTCGGAACATTCCATGATCACAGCAGCAGGAGCTGCTTCAGCTACAGGTGCCAGAACCTTTACTACCACATCCAGTCAGGGGCTTATGTATGGCTTTGAGATGCTATTCACGGTGGCAGGCTGGAGGGTTCCCCTTGTGATGGTAAATGTATCCAGGGGTCTGTCCGCACCTATAACCCTGGGTCCGGACCACAATGATGTCCTTGCACTAAGGGATACGGGATTCCTGCAGATACATTGTGAGACATGCCAGGAGGTGCTTGATTCTGTTCTAATGGCTTTCCGACTGGCAGAGGATAAGCGTGTGCTTCTGCCGGTAATGGTTAACATGGATGGTTTTTTCCTCTCATTTACCAGGGAGGCTGTGGAGATCCCTGATCTGAAAGCTGTCAGAAGCTTCCTGCCGGAATACCAGCCGGAACATGCCTTTTTCAGGGCAGGCCAGCCCATGGCACAGGGCGTGGCGGTCCTTGGAGGTGAGTTCTATTCCTATTTCAAATATCAGATGCATCTTGCAAGCCAGAAGGCCCTTGAGGTCTACAGGGAAGTATCCGATGATTTCGAAAAGATCTTCGGCAGGAAATACGGGACTATTGACGAATATATGATGGAGGATGCCGAATATGTCCTTGTGATGACAAACTCCTTTTCAACCCTTGGAAATTCTGCTGTCAAAAAGGCACGTGAGAACGGCATCAAGGCCGGTTTGTTGAGGCCAAGGTTCTTAAGGCCACTTCCGGAGTCTGAAATAAGAAATTCTTTGAAAGGAAGGAAGGCTGTGGCTGTCATCGACCAGAATATCAGTGTAGGCAAGGGAGGTATCATCTATTCTGAGATTGCCGGCTGCCTGTATAATGAGAACAACAAGCCTCTTTTGCTGTCTTTTATTGGCGGACTTGGAGGGAAGAACATAAGTCACGAAGAGTTCGATCTTATCTTTGAAAAAATGATCAGTTCAGTTGATAACGGCACTGTAGAGCCTCCCAGTCTCCTTTACACAGAGAATGAGTGGAAAGGAATAAACAAGCTGAAAGAGATCGCAGGGAGGAAATAAATTATGGATACAGAGATCATCAGATCCATAAAAGAACTGCCACCGGAAGAGAACATGCAGCCAGGTACTGCTGCCTGTGCAGGTTGTGGTGGTCTCCTTACCCTGAGACATTGCCTGAAGGCACTGGGTGAAAAGGTCGTTATCGTAAATGCAGCAGGTTGCTTCACTTTACTTACCATCTATCCATTCTCACCTTTCCGAAATTCCTGGCTTTACACTGCAATGGCCTGTGCGTCTGCAGGAGCTCAGGGTGTTCGTGACGCACTGGACATACTGATCAAAAAAGGGAAGCTTGATCCCGAAGAAAACCTGAAGGTGGTCGTACTCGCAGGTGACGGTTCTGCATATGATATGGGCCTCTCGTCAACCTCAGGTGCCATTTACCGCAACCTGGACTTCTATTACATCTGTTATGATAACGAGGCCTATGGAAATACCGGCTTCCAGCATTCAGGAGCATCTCCTTTTGGTTCAAGAACAGGAACAACACCTCCCGGAAAAGGGGCCCCTGTAGGCTCACAGCTTCAAAAGAAGAATCTGTTCGATATCTGGAACAGCCATAAACCTCCATACCTTGCAACCGTTTCACCGGCATATCCTGTTGATCTTATGAATAAGTTCAAAAAGGCCGAACATTTCAAAGGTCCTAAACTTTTCATATCCCATATACCCTGTCCTCCGGGATGGGGATTTGATCCCTCACAGTCGGTCAAACTTGCAAAACTTTCAGTTGAGACAGGACTCTGGCCTCTGAAAGAATCTATTCAGGGAGAAGTGGAACATACATTTGTACCGAAGAAGTTCAAGCCTGTGGAAGACTACCTGAAAGAGCAGGAAAGGTTCTCCCATCTTTTCAAACCGGAAAGAAAGGAAGGTGTATTAAAAAGTATTCAGTGTATGGTGGATGAATACTGGGAAACGCAGAAGATTCTTCCTTAATTTTGGGTCTTCCTATATTGTATCCCTCAGTTCTTATCCCCGATCTTAATTCCTCAATCGTTTATTCTTTTCTCCTTTCTCTTTTTTCTTTATTAGACAAAACCCGGAGCAGATGAGAACAGGGACCAACGTCTGTAACTCATGGCCTTGTGGATCCTTGAAAGAGCAAGTTCCAGGGCGGCCTCCCTTGGGAGTACTCCTCTGTTTGTAGCATCTTTTAACACCAGTCTGGTGTTAAGACGTATCTTTTCCTCTATTGCCTGGAGAACCGTACATTCATTGTTGCCTTCATACTCCATGGCAGCGCTGATAACCCCTCCGGAATTGGCAATGAAATCTGGAACACAAAGAATCCCTTTTTCGTGAAGGTACTTCTCAGCTCCAGGGGTCATGGGTATATTGGCACCTTCAACAACAAGCTTTGTTCTGAGCCGGTGTATATTTTCTTCATTCAGGACATCCGGGCGTGCTGCAGGTATCCATATATCACAATCGATATCTATTATTGCATCGAGATCGAGTTTCTGTCCTCCGGGATAATCGACCACGCTTCCTCCAGAGTCCTTTAAAGCTATCAATGAATCAACGTCCAGTCCATCTGAATTATATAAGGTACCTCTGGAATCTGCCACTGCCACCACAACAGCTCCTTTTTCCACAAGGAAGCGGGCTGCGTTCTTTCCAACTGCACCAAATCCCTGTACTACGATCCTTGCATCCTCCAGCTTAAAGTCACAGAACTCAAGGGCAACCTCTGTTGAATGTCTAAGCCCCCATCCTGTAGCACCGATCTCGTCCAAAGGTATCCCGCCGAGAACTCTGGGAAGACCGGCCACCCTGCCTATCTCATCTTTTATACAGCCCATACAGTCTTCATCCGTACCCATATCCGGAGCAAAGATATATTCCTCTATTTCCCTTAGTGAGGAGGCAAGTGCACGCAAAAGTTCTTTCTTTTTTTCAGTTTCCATCTTTGGGTCAGCATAGACGACAGCCTTTCCCCCTCCATAAGGAAGACCAGCTGCTGCATTCTTCAGTGTCATTGCCCTTGCCAGACGGAAACACTCCTCTGTACTGACATCTGGTGCCATGCGGACTCCTCCTATAGAAGGGCCTGCTGCTACATTATCCACAACCAGTACTGCTTTCAGTCCAACAGACGGTTCATATACATGAATGATCTTGCTTGGTCCAAGTTCATCTGCAAATCTAAATTCATCTTCCACATCTACCCCTCCCTTAAGGTTTTATGTTACAAGGATCAAAAATAACATATTAGATTTTGTGTTTCTGCATAATAATACTTGCCTTTTTAAGGACTAACTTCCTTTAGCCTTCTCTTACCCACATCCCTTTTTTCCTCATGTTTTCGATGATGCTGATTTTTATCTCAAAGTCCTTGATCCTGAGCTCGGAAAAAGTAAAACATGCCTTGTTTATTTTCCATATATCGAGAAGCTCAAACCACTTTTCAGGCTCGGACCTGCCGGCGTAATGGAAGTTACCAGCTCCTGCATTTAACACCGCAACGAATGGTCCGGTCCCCAATACCATTTTGCCCAACAGGGTCCGGTTGTCGCCCATCATAGCTCAACCAATAGTACCTGTTAAGTCTGTCAAAACAGTACATCAGTGAGTGTGTATGCAAGACTCCTTTAAGTGCACCGGTGGTACCGCAAGTGTAGTTGATTGCCAGAAGGTCATCTGCATGAAGTGTTTCAATATCCAGGTTCTTTGATGTGGAATTCATCTCAAATTCGTAGTTTTTCCATCTTTCTCTCTTACCTGAAAAGAAAAGTTTGATCTCTGGCAGATGTTCCTTTATTGCATCTACTTCTTCAGCAACTGATGTATCATATGTTATCAATGCACTTATCCCGGCATCCATTATCCTGTATTCTATATCACTGCTTTTGAGCATCACAGTACCAGGTACAACCACTCCACCTATGATCCAGATTCCTATACTTGCAACATAGACGTCGATACCTCTCGGGAGTATTGTAGGTATGGTTCTGATAACTTATGGTGGCTTGAGATCAACTTACAAGGTGATCATGCTTGAGATATTAAAAAAATCTTATAAGTATGAAATCATCAGAAGGGAGTTATCTGATAAAATTATATTCGGGCTTGAATTTTATATTGCAGCTGATGTTATTGAAAACGTTCTTGCTCCCACAACCGAAGAACTTATAATATTGCGTGTTATCGTAGGTATCAGGGCAATTTTGGGATATTTCCCGGGTAAAGAAGCAAAAGAGTATAAATTAGATTGAGCGATCAAAAAAGTCTAAAATTATATAAACTTCACATCAGAATTCCTTGGTATATTGCTATTTTTCTAAGTATTAGTTTGACTTCTTTTTTGTTACCAGGTTATATATCAAAAGGCATTAGTAGTTTTAAAACATATTCTCTATTACCGTATCATAAGTGATGCGGTGTGGCAGTGAATCAGAAGGTTGAAAGCCATAGGGTATAAAAACCCATGATCATTCAAGGTTAAAATGGCATTCGTAAGCCCTTTAGGTCGACCTGAGATGGGGAGGACATCGGGGGAAGGGTCGCCCAAAGAGATGTCGTCTGAAAGGTCGGCGGATCGATCCCTGATCACTGCCATCAACTTCCTTTTCTACTATCTTTTTCGATTAGCTTATGCTTTATTTATACATTTTCGGGTTTCCTGCCACAGCAACAACATATAGAACATATCCTTCATGATTCGAAGTAGACCTGTTCCTCATCAGAATCTTCTTTCCCTTTCACTTTCTGAGCTTCCTGTATCTGTTCCTTATCTTCCTTCCTGAGATGGTGTATCTGCAATTACTATCATCAGACCGATGAACGGAAAGGTCGGCAAATTTCCCATTTCCCATAACCTCCCATTGCCCCTGCCATCAGCTTGAATTCCTTCGAACTTTTACGGTAGCCTTATGTTTGTATACCCGAATATCGATCAATCCTGCTTTTTCAAGCCACAATTTCCCATTCTTCAGGAGAAAGAAGTGAGAAAGGCAACTTTGTTATGTTATTGAAAAGGCGTTCAGCTTCCTGGATATTTTATGCGACTTTCGGAGGCCTATCTGAATCACTGTACATCTCATTAATCCCCAGCAATCCTCCGGGTTTCAAAACAAATACAAGTCCCTTAATGCTCTTTCAGTACCCAGGAACTGTGAAACTAAATCTGTCATGACCACATCAAATCTATCAGACTCAAAAGGCAGGCTGTAGATATCATCTATGCGGAATTCCGCTTTACCTTCGAGGGAGAGCAAATTCCTTTTGCCTTTGCCTATCGTTTGCTTTCTTTATGGATTCCTCTGCAATATCAACACCAACTACAGAACATCCAGAGGTTTGAGCTACAAAACATGCACTAAATCCCGCACCACATCCGTCCATCAGCACTTTGCTATCCTTGTTGATCCGGCGAAGTTCGGTCAGCTCTTTCATTTATGTCAGGCCACCCACATGAAAATAAGGCACTCCAAGTTAGTGCATGAAATCGTAGTAGCAAAGGTATTTGATTTCTTTAATGGAAGGGGAGGTTCGTTGCATGATATTACAGTTTTTACATTTAAAATTAATATAAGTATTCATTTCCGTT
>JBNJIC010000112.1:0-7301 GCA_051749005.1 Halobacteriota archaeon
ATCAGGTCGTTCGCACTAAGCCCGGTCTCCCGAACCAGATCACGTATCTTGCCATTTCTTAATCTTCGCATTCTAACCTGTGGGAACATAGTATCTCCTCTTATTTTGTAACTTCATTGTTCTTTTTAATCAGACTTATATCGAATAAACGGGATACGGAATCCAGGAATTCCTCGTCATCATATTCTGCAGCATTGCGCAATTTCTTGGTAGGCTCCGCCAGAATCTTATTGGTTATGGCACGCGTGAGGTCCACAAGCACCTTGCGTTCGAAATCGCCTATTGTATGATAGGAACTCAATTTGTTAATAGCATGCTCCATCTCATCTTCTCTCAACTGATAGGAGTTGCTATAAAGTGTAGATATAATGACATCTGCTTTCTGGCGCTTGTACTGGGCCTGGAGTAATTTTAGTTCATCCTCAACTATTACCTCAGCTTTCTTGGCCTCTTCCAGCCTCATTTTAAGGTTCTTTTCATTAATAACCCGCAAACTGTCAATATTGCGAAGGATCACATTCCGGCTATGCTCTACCCCGGGATCAATGTCCCTGGGACTTGCAATATCAATAAGCAACAGTTCATTCTTGCGTCCGGTCATCACTTTTTCCACTATGTCCTTTTTGAGTACATAGTGTGGTGCGGAAGTAGCACTGATTACAACATCGGCGGCTGAAACATATTTCTCAAGCTGGTCGAACATGACAGCTTCACCACCAAGATCCACTGCAAGGTCTTTAGCTTTTTCATAAGTACGGTTTGCAATGTAGATGACATTCATATCCCGATGTGCAAGAGCTTTTGTGACCAGAGTCCCCATTTCTCCGGTACCGATGACAAGGATGTTTTTATCCTTCAAACCATCCAGTATATCCTCAGCAAGATCGACAGCAGCAGAAGCAATCGAAACCGCACCCCTGTTGATGAAGGTCTCCGTTCGAACTCTCTTGCCAACCTGAATCGCCTTACTAAAAGCTGTGTCAAGAACTTTTCCTACTGTACCGGCCTTTTTTGCGATCAGGAACAGGTCTTTGATCTGGCCCAGTATCTGATCCTCACCAATGATCATAGACTCAAGACCTGATGCAAGCCTGAGAAGATGTTTTAAGGATTCATCATTATCATAGAACTCAACGATATTTGCTGAGACGCCCATCTCTTTTGCAAAATGGAACAGAACACTGCTACCCTTTGAGGAAACAACATATATTTCCACACGATTGCATGTCTTCAGGACCGCACACTCATAAACAAATTCATTTGAATATAACTGGTTCAGGACAAGATCTAGGTCACCATGCCAGGAATCTTCCATTTCCTCAACAGTTGCCTTAGCATGTGTAATGACCATACTGGATATCTCTGTCAAAATGAACCTCCACAATAAATCCGAATCAGATGTAACATAACATCCTGAACACGAACATCGGACTTAAATCTAATGTAATATCCCATGATAATATCAACCTTTTTTGTTTATATGCAACTGAACTATGCCATATGCTATATTATACCCTTTTTCATATGAGACTTCAAGGGCATCCCATACGGACCGGTCTTCAAGAATTTCCCAGAGAATCGTTTTTCTGGTCTTCTGCTCCGGAACATTATCCTTTAGCAGATTTCGGATGTCGTCCTGTAATCTTATCATGTCCCCATACTGAGGAGTGATAAAAGTTTCTATTTTTCTGCGGGTATATTTCGATACTGCCGGACTCGAACCAAGTGTGGATATGCCTATTGTCAGACCCCCCCTCCGAATCACGGATGGAATTACCACATCATCTGCCATATCAACACGATTGACCAATGCGCCTGATCTTCGGGCAAATACCGCAATCCTGTCGTTGAGTCCAATTATATTGGTTGCAGGAATAACAAGGAAAGCATCTGCAACAAGCTCTTTTAGCTCATCATCACTTGCGCTCATAATATCCATGGAAACCAGTTCCACAGCAGATGAAGAACCAAGGCCCCTCAGTTCAGGTACAAAATCCGCACTTACAACAATAGTATGTGCATATTCCGAAAAAAGGGATGCTTTGCGAAAACCAACAGAGCCACCACCAAAGATCAACACTTTCTTTTCACCCAGGTCAATGAAAAGCGGAAGATAATTCCGATCAGCCCTACACTCTGTCATTCACAACCTCACGCCTGTCTTTTTGAATTCACGAACACTATATAACAGGTTATAATCAGTGATACCGGTAGCCCTTGATATTTCCTGAGCAACGTATTCACAATCTTCCTTTGTGTAGGAATGTACCATTGTAAACAGATTGTACGGCCAGTCAGGATAACGCGGTCTTTCATAACAATGAGTTACCTCAGTAAAACCTGCCATAACAGCCCCCACCTCTTCAACAAGTTCATCCGGTACATTCCAGGTACACATGGCATTTGCAGTAATACCAATAGCACGGTGTCCGATGGATGCTCCGAACCTTCGAATAAAGCCGTTTTCCTGAAGGATTTCTATCCTGCGAACAACCTCTTCCTCACTGATCCCGAGCTCTTCAGAGATACTGGCAAAAGGTGAATGTGTGAAAGCTATCCCATCCTGAGTCAGCTTCAGTAGTCTGGTATCTAATTCATCCATGGCAATGTCATCACTGGAAATGCTGCCTGAACTGTCATTTGACATCGAACTTCACCCCTATTTTAAAAAGGCGTTTTGTAGGCAGGTCGATCAACGGACATCCGGTCTCTTCCTTAAGGTCATTGATTATCTGTTCCAGCCTTTCCCTATTGGCAGCAGATACTGTGAACCATATATTATAATCTGCCTGGCGCAAATAATTGTGTGAAACTTCCTGATGCTGATTGATCAGTTCCGCGATCTCGTTGATCCTTGATTCGGGAGCTTTCAATGCAACAAGAGTGCTTATACCGCCTACTCTCTTCGTGTTGATAACCGGACCTATCCTGCGTACTGCACCTTCTTCTTTCAGGCGTTCCATGCGTTGCAACAGTTCCGCTTCAGAAATGCCCAGTTGATGACTCAGTTTTTCAAAAGGATGAACATCAAGCGGAAAATCCAGCTGGATCAGGTTAAGGATATCCTTGTCAATTTCATCAAGTTGTATCATATGAATGAACACCAAATGTTTTTTAGGAAACTGTTTTTAGCAGGCTCCCGGATGCCATGCAGACTTCATGACATCATTAGATTATAATGTTTTCCTGTAAACAAACCTATTATCATTTACATGAAGCAACTTTACCTGGGCACATATATACAGTAAGGCTCTTCGGCCATGTAGTCGCCTGTAGCAGCATACGCACGGGCGCGGCAACCACCACATACCCCTTTGTAGCTACACTTGCCACACTTGCCACCAAGGCTGTCAAAGTCCCTGAGATCATTGAACAGTCTGGAATCCTCCCAGATCTCCCTGAAGCTCTGCTCCTTTATATTACCAGCAACAACAGGAAGGTATCCGCATGGCTGGACATCTCCGGTACTTGAAACAAAGCAGAAGCTCGTACCTCCCAGACATCCGCGAGTCATTGCTTCATAACCATGGGTCTTTACGCTGACCTCTATGCCTTCTTTTTTGGCACGCTGGCGCATAATCCTGAAATAATGGGGAGCACAGGTTGCCTTGAGCTGGATACTGACGTCCTTCTGCTGGTCGTAGAACCAGTTGAGAACACGTTCATATTCCACCGGAGGGATCTCCTCATTCTCAAGGTTCTTCCCCCTGCCCGTGGGTACCAGCAGGAATATATGAAGAGCTTCTGCACCGATCTCTGTTGCCAGCTCAAGTATTGCAGGAATCTCGTCAATGTTCCTTTTTGTGATAGTGGTATTGATCTGGAAACCAAGTCCGCCCTTTTTGAGATATTCTATACCATGCATGGCCCCTTCAAATGCACCGGGAACTCCGCGGAACTCATCGTGTGTCTTCGCTGTCGAGCCATCTATGCTTATGCTGACCCGCTGGACACCGGCATCCTTGAGCTTTTTCACAACTTCCTCATCAAGAAGGGTTCCGTTCGTGGCCAGAGCTACACGGAGACCTTTTTTAGTTGCATATTCCGCAACCTCAAAAACATCACTTCTGGTAAGTGGTTCACCACCAGTAATAATGAGGATAGGGTTTCCCATTTCAGCGATCTCGTCAACAAAATGCTTTGCTTCATCCGTAGAGAGCTCACCTTCAGGTATCTCGGAGGTTGATGAACCCCTGCAATGGACACAGGAAAGATTGCAACCCCATGTCAGTTCCCATGCTATAAGTCTTGGAGGTTTTACCATATCAGACAGTTCTCCTTTATTGCACTATATATAATGTTAGGATACAATAGAACATTCGTTCAATTTACTTAAATAGTATGGCATTATACTACACAAAACCCATATTAAACCATGTCGTCAAGACACGGATAATAAACAGGAAACCAGATTTTTCCCTTCAATAAAGATCGATGCAAGGTGAGCGTGCATGGTATTGGAAATACAGGCATTTCAGGCAGCTTTTGTTATTACATGGATAGTTATATTATCATACATTGGTTACCTGATATACAACCGTTCAAAGATGGTTTCCAAAATTCAGAAGCTTAAAAAATGAAGGTATTTACACATGGATAAAAAACGAAAGACCATACTTACCGCGATAGCCATAATTGCAGTTATAGCGATCGCATTCTGGGGAGTTGATGTCGATCAGGGATATTATATGGTATCCGACATCATCACCAATCCAGATGAGCATCTGGGACAGAAGGTCAACACCATGGGAGTTGTGAAGAACGGTACCCTTAACATTTCACCCGAAATGACAAGCTTTACACTGGTAGATACAGAAGATGAGAACTACGAGATAGATGTAGAATATACTGCAGACCTCCCTGCAAATCTGGCAGAGGGAAAAAGTATCAGCCTGACAGGTACCATGGTGTCTGAAGATAATATCGATGCAGAACAGATAGTCATGGGCTGTCCTTCAAAGTACTCTGAATGAATAACGTCAAAAACAAAATAATTTCATATTATGAGGAGATGTGATGAACATCGAAGAATGGGAAGAGTACCAGTACATCAACGATGCAATAAAAGATATGGTCAACAGCATGGATGATTCATCCCAGATGAAATCAGTGGTTGGCCACATTTGCAGATCCGGCGGTAAAAGGGTCAGGCCCATAATACTGATGCTTGCTTGCCGGATATGCGGAGGATACTATGAGAAAAGCGTTAATGCCGCACTTGCCATCGAACTTATACACTCGGCATCCCTGATACATGATGATATACTTGACGAGGGAGTAATAAGAAGAGGTGTACAATCCGCCCATAAGAAATTCGGACCTGCAGCTGCAATGCTTGCAGGAGATTACATGATATCAAAATCAATAGAGCTCATATCTTCATACAATGCTCCGGTCGTAAGAGAGTTCGGACGTGCAGGAATGGCCATGGCCGAAGGAGAGACTATCGACATAAAAAGCACGGAAGGAAAGTTTGAGGACAGCAACTATTTTGATTGCATCGATAAAAAAACGGCATCCCTTTTCGCTGCAAGTGCAGCTATGGGAGCATATATCGCAGATGCAGATGAAGACACAGTAGAAATATTGAAGGGGTATGGGGAAAAGCTGGGAATTGCATACCAGATAGTCGATGACCTTCTGGAATATACGGAAACAGCCGAAGATAAAAGATCACATCATGAATCGGTCTCAATACTGCAGATATACCAGAAGGAAATGACCAGTCAGGAAGCCGTACTTAAAGCAAAAGAGATGGCAGTAGAGTATGTGAACATAGCGAAGGATAGCCTCACAAAGTTCGAACCTTCCGATGCAAAAGACAAGCTTCTTAAAGTCACCGACTACATTACCATCGAAATGATCCCAGAATATTAAATCATAAGAACCCAGGTGAGGATATGCGGGTATATGAAAAATCAGTAATCAAAGTAAATGCAAGTACAGAGAACGGCAAAGTTGTCCTAGACACAGAAGGTCCGCTTTCAGCGGTCGCAAGCCCTGTAATTAAAAGGATCAATAAGATCTTCCAGGAAGAAAAACCCATCAGTGCAGATGACGAAAACATCATTTTTTCCACATGGTCACCTCCGATACCCAGTACTGCCTTCAACAGGCTCATAAGTGCGCAGATAGGAGCCATTATGAAGAAAAGGATACCTGACCAGTTCTCAATAGGAATTACTGATAAGTGCCCTTACAATTGCATCCACTGTGGGGCTGCAGGAATCGTCGCTGACCCTGAAATGACAGTGGAGGAGATCAACAGGGTCATTGGGGAAGCTATCGAACTTGGCACATATTCAGTACAGTTCGATGGCGGTGAGACAATGCTAAGAAGCGACATCGTTGACATGGTTGCAAATGTCGACAAGACTAAGGCGATTGCCACATGTTTTACATCCGGTTTCAGACTAACAGCAGAGAGAGCTGATGAACTTAAGAACGCCGGCCTTTTTGCCACACATATTAGCATCGACAGTCCGTTCGAAAGCGAGCATGACCGTGTCCGTGGAAAAAAGGGCGCATACAAGAATGCAATGGACGGCATCAAGAACAGCCTTGATGCAGGAATGCTGACAGACATGTTCGTTGTCGTTTCTCCTGACAATATAGATGACCTGGAAGATTTCTATGGGCTTGCAGAAGGTCTTGGAATGCATGAGATGTCAATCTATGAGATCATAGCTGTCGGCAGATGGCTTGAGCGCGAAGATGAAACGATCAGCCAGAAGGATGTTGACAGGCTGGAGAAGTTCCAGAAGGAAAAGAACAGAACTACTGAGGGACCAAGGGTCACAGCATTCCCGTATTTTATGGGACCTGACCAGTTTGGATGTTTTGCCGGAAGGAGATGGATACACGTATCTTCCGGTGGTGATGTCATGCCATGTGCATACACACCACTTGCCTTCGGAAATATAAGAGAGGACAGTCTTGAGGATATCTGGAAACGCATGGGCAAACATAGTGCATACAAGGGCTCTGCAGAATATTGTATGATGCGCAACCCGGAATTCAGAAAGAAATACATACACACGATACCAAAGGATGCAATTGTACCTGTAAGGATCGATGTCAAGGAAAAGGACTGATCTTACTTTTTTGTGCCCACTTATGTTGAAATTTTGTTTGAAAAGATTCAGATATATCAAAAAACATAGTATCCCGGGTTCACAAATTGAATCCTGTTATATAATTAATGCAAATAAATCACGATAAATTATTAACATTTCCGCGATCAGAGAAACGGAACCGAATAACTTATATGCATCCTTGCTATAGGGGTGGGTAAATCACGC
>JBNJIC010000113.1:0-7205 GCA_051749005.1 Halobacteriota archaeon
CAACATTATTACAGAATTTAAATCTAATGGGGAGATGATATATTATACTGGCTTGAATGAGAGCGGACAACCAATACCGTTTAGTGGTGGTCCTCACTGGCTTTATGTTCATGGCGGCAGTTGTGTAAGCTGTCATGGAGCAGATGGCAGAGGTGGAATACCAATAATGATGGCGAGAGTTATCCCTCCGGATATAACCTACGAAACCCTGACTGCTGAAGAAGAACACGAAAATAAACATGAAGAGCATCCCCCATACACCGAAGAAACCATCAGGATCGCTATAGTGGAAGGCAGGACCCCATCCGGAGAAGAACTTGATTACACAATGCCAAGGTGGGATATATCAGAAGCTGACATAGAAGATCTCATTGATTATCTGAAAGCACTTTGATCAGTTTCTTCCATTAAGTGTAAGACAATAAAACCTGTCAAAAAGGATCATTATGCTCATATAGTAGCCCCAGATCAAAAACAGAGGGATATTGGGGGTCATTAAAACCCCAAAATATCAACTTAATTATCCATTAAGAACATAAAGATGTGATAAATGCAGCATTTCATCGTTCTTTGCAGTCTCAATATAGATTATCATTAGCGGATATAAAAGAAACAAGATCAGGGAACCCTTTTCGTGTCTGCAAGTTGCAGATGATCACGCATTGTCTGACTGATTTCAGTAATATTGTTCAGTAATATTGTTCAGTAATATTGCATATCATATAAATTTTTTATTATAATAATTTGTCCGAACTTATAAGTATAAGAAAAGAGGAAAGTGAGGAAGTAATAGAGAGAAAAACGAACAGACTATACAAATTGCTAGCATTATATATCAATAAAATTAAAAAAATTCCACGGGAGGCATCTCTTTTCTTAATAGGCTGGATTTGGCTGGGATTCTCTGTATTCGGGATGACTTTAGCTAACATGTGCTTGCATGAACCTATTTTAGATATTTATCACTTGATTGTAGGTGTTATCTACCTGCTTCCAATATTTGCTATTGGACTGAAGGTATTAAAGAGCAGGAATGTTGCTGGCCTGCCTTTGATCATCTTTTCATGTATGATCGGAGCTCTGGCAATAATTTCACATTCAAAGCTTAATTTAGGATTTGAAAGTGAATTTGACTTTCTACAGGAAATTGCGGTTTTGTTGATCATATTACTGCTAGTAGCAATGCCTGTAAGTTTCTACATTTATGCCCGTTCTCTTGGATGCGATAATATCAGGAATCTAAAGATGATATTTGTTCTTTCCACAATAAATGGTTTAGTTATAGTTTACAATGAATTATTCGATTCACAGGGCATTAACAGTGGACTCATTGCTGCTTTGATGTTCTCTTTTTTGTTTGTGACAGGACCTCTGGCGGGAGAATTGTACACCCGGGAAGTTATGTCTAAGAGTACCAGAGATATGAGATGAGACTAAAATAAAACTCATTAAAATTTTAAGTTTTTCTGAGATCAAAATTTAATAAAAGTTATATATCAATAATACTAATTACTAACCGGGATTGGGAACGCGGGTATAAAGTTATATTAAGTTTAGAGATCTGCTATAAGGAGGCTGCGATTATGATAAGTTACATGTAATGTTATAAAAATAAAGGGGAGAGGAAATTATTCCAGACACATTAATTTGCATAAAGTGTGGCAGCAATGATGTAAAGATAGTCCTTGAAACTATGAAGTCAGATAGGTATGAATATCTATGTCAATGTCAGGAATGCAATTATGGGTGGACAGCCCGGAGGACTAGAACTACCTGCTGTGAAGACAATCAGAAAGTTCCTATAATGTCCTGATGAGCCACATCGCTATTTGGTCAGCTCTTGAACGCTTATATGAGTGAGTGTAACATAAAATCATGTTGATAATCCTAAAAGAATTGGTAAAAATATAACCAATTTCTCTTTCCAGATTTTGCCGTATGATGTGGATTACGGCTACAATTGAGAAAATCGAATTCGACAGATTTAAAGAAATGCTCGTTATAGACGTCACCGAGAAATAAAGAATAACAATGAAGTGACAGGACTTTTTTCAAACTAAGATCATCCCAGGATATCAAACTACATGATTAAGGATCAAAACTATCTACTTATCTTTAAATCAGTATAATCCTGAAATATTTGATGCATATGAAATTGCTTTTTCCATGGAAAAATTAGCATATAGTGGGTTTTTAGTCGAACACAATAGTAGGGAAGGAAAAGGATCTAAATAACTTAACCCTGATTCTAAAAATCCAAAAGATTAAATATTTTTGAAAGCTTTTAATTCGGGTTTAATCTAAATTAATCCGGAAATGTGAACATTTTACTACCAGATCCTGGGAAAGAGGGAGAGTACAATGAATATTTCAATACGTCCGGAAGATAAGAACGACTTTAAAGATGTGGAAAACATGACAAGGGAAGCATTCTGGGATCTGTACAAACCCGGATGTGTCGAACACCTTGTTCTGCACAATATGAGAAGATCACCCGATTTTGTAAAGGAACTGGATTATGTTGCATGTGACGGGAACGAGATCGTAGGCAACATTGTCTATACAAAAGCAAAAGTGATCAATGACGAAAACGAAGAATTTGAAGTCCTTTGTATGGGACCTTTTGCAGTATTGCCTTTATATCAAAAGAAGGGAATCGGATCACTGTTGCTGAACCATTCTATTGAAAAAGCA
Source organism: Halobacteriota archaeon (assembly GCA_051749005.1). GTDB lineage: Archaea > Halobacteriota > Methanosarcinia > Methanosarcinales > Methanosarcinaceae > Methanococcoides. Next base: position 2,695 of record JBNJIC010000113.1, read on the forward strand.
AGGGAGATGGGATACAAAGCCGTAATAATATTTGGAAACCCGGGATACTATGGAAAATTCGGTTTTATAAATGCCGGTGAATATAACATTCAAACCCCTACAGGTGAGAACTTCGATGCTTTCATGACACTGGAACTCCACAACGGAAGCCTGAGAGAGGTATCCGGGAATTTTTTTGCATCAGATTCCTTTAAGGTTACTGAAGAAGAGGTAGAGGAATTTGAGAAGGAGTTACCATATAAAGAAAAGCATGTTACTGAAACCCAATTGTTAAATTGATCAAAACTTCTTTTTCAACAGATAAGTATCATTTCGTTCAAACACATAGATGCTATTCGTGAACTCAATCTCTTTTCATCTATAAAAAAATGGCTTATATAATAAAGAAATGAAAATTATCGTTATCATCAACTGCATTCCAAGAGCTTCAAAAAGAACGTAGCTTTAAAAGAAAAATTAAAAATTAAACAGTTAGAAGGATCGTTTATCAATCCTTCCTTCTGTAAACAATATACATTGATAGCAGCGCACCGATAACCAGTATTATACCAATTACCGGAAGCATACCGGATTTAGAAGTTACTTCAGTTTCTACCTGTGATTCAGAAAGATCTTCAACTTCCTCCTCAAATGATTTATCTTCAGAAACTGTTAAGTCTTCACTATCGGAATCACTGGAATCTGAAGACGTGTTATCTTCCTCCTCTTCAGTTTCTTCCTGATTTGATATGATCACCGGATTACCAACTCCTCCGGAGCTTCCACCGCTTTTAACATTATTTACAGTGATATTGATAACCTCCGAATCATTCAGGGTACCATCTGAAACATTAAATCCGACTGAATAAATTCCAACCTGGGAAGCAGAAGGTGTCCACGAAAATACACCTGTGCTGTTATTCAATGTAGCACCTGTTGGGAGATTGTCGGAAGTATAGGTGAGAATGTCGCCGGAGTTAGGATCATTTGCATTTATCGTGAAGGTTAGTGGTTTATTCTCATTAACACTTTTATCACCTATTGAGGTAAGCACAGGAGCCTTGTTTTCTTTTACTTTTATAAGCCACATATCATTATTTTCGCCATTAAATGTGGAACCGGCCAGAATATACCCATCTGATGTCTGCTGAACAAAATATCCATAATCATGACCATTGCTGCCACCGACAACACCATCAAAGGTTATATTCCACTCCTCAAAACCTGTGTCGTCGGTCTTAACAAGCCACATGTCACGATTAACATTATTCTCTGTGTAACCAGCTATTATATATCCTTCATCTGAGGTCTGTTGGACAGAATATGCTTCATCATCCTCAACACCGCCATCAAAGGTTATATTCCACTCCTCAAAACCTGTGTCGTCGGTCTTAACAAGCCACATGTCAAAATCATTAACATATGCGAAACCTGCTATAGCATAACCTTTGTCATATGTCTGGCATGCAGAATATGCATGATCCTGATTTCCGCTGTCAAAGGTCTTATTCCATTGTTCAGTGCCATTTGCATAGGTCTTAACAAGCCATATGTCATAATTTTCACTATTATTTGTAGAACCGGTTATAATATATCCTTCAGAAGTCTGCAGAATAGATCTTGAAAAATCATTATATCCACTGTCAAATGTCTTGTTCCATTGTTCAGTGCCATTTGCATAGGTCTTAACAAGCCATATATCCCAATTTTCACCACTATATGTGTAGCCGGTAAGAATATACCCATTGTCGGATGTTTGCTGGACATCAGTTGCATAATCAGATGAACCACTGTCAAATGTTACATTCCAGAGCTCGGAACCAGTGTCGTTGACCTTAACAAGCCACATATCTTTATCACCGACGGTCTTTGTCGTCCCGGCTACAATATAGCCGTCAGAGATCTGCTGGACAGAATATTCAATCTCAATAGCATTTTCACTAACACCACATTCAAAGGTCACATTCCATATTTCTAAACCTTTTTCGTCGGTCTTAACAAGCCACATATCGTTAGATACACTGTTATTTGTGTAGCCAGCTACGATATACCCATTGTCGGATGTTTGCTGAACAGAAGTCGCCACATCATCATTACCACCATCAAAGGTTACGTTCCAATCCTCAACAACTCCCTCGGAAGCAGAAGCTCCAGTAGTCATTAAAGTTAAAAGTACTACTAAAACAATTATATATATTCTCATTTGAATAATTCCCCTATTTATATTATAGGCTATTCAATATAAATCTTTTTGTACCAAATTATTTATGCTGCTAATTATCGTAGAATTGAGTGCAAGGCATGTCTATGAATCAATATTAGTATTGTATATCAGAGACTTGATTTCCTTTGAAATGTCTACTAAAAGTAAACTACCAATAAATTCTGTTATTTTTGACTTATGTATTGAAGAGTGCTTTGCTTAAAAGGTAAATTAAAAAGACATATTATAACTTGATCATAATCAATTCTTTTTTTATCTGCTTGAAACAACTGAGATCAAAATAGATAAAAACGATAAACTAACCCAAGACTACATTAGCAAAATTAGAATAAATAACCAATTCAGAATATTCAAATTATGAAAATGATGTATAAATATAAGGATTTCGAAGGATAGTGTCAAAATAATAACTCTTCATTTACACCCATAACTATTCTCAATAAGGTTCTTTGAAGCAAAATCAACATTTGATCCACAATGATAATTAAATTTACAAACTAAACTATTCTTGAAAGACAGCATTTCCCATAAAATCCGTGGGGACAAAGCCCCACGAAAATAACAAAATCTGGATGATCAGTCACAACCACCCTTCTCAGCTTCCATGTGGCGAAGTTCCTTCCTCTTGATCTTGCCACCGATGGTCTTTGGCAGATCCTTCACGAATTCAACGGCTCTGGGATACTTGTATGGAGCTGTTGTATGCTTCACGTGGTCTTGGAGCTCTTTTATCAGGTTCTCCGATGGCTCGAATCCATCGTGCAATACTATGAAGGCTTTGACTATCATACCCCTGATGTTGTCCGGGACGCCTATCACAGCGGATTCCTGCACAGCAGGATGTTCAAGGAGTGCGCTTTCAACTTCGAAAGGACCGATACGGTATCCTGAGCTCTTGATGACATCATCATTGCGACCTACAAACCAGAAGTAGTCATCCTCGTCCCTGTATGCCTTGTCTCCGGTGTAGTAGAAGCCATTCTGGAATGACTTTTCGTTCTCTTCATCGTTGTTGACGTATTTGACCAGAAGTCCCGGAGGTCTCGGGTCAAGTGAGACTGCTATCCTGCCTTCCTCAAAGTTGTCCACAGGGTTACCGTCGTCATCGTGCAGTTCAATGTTCCATCCCGGAGATGGTTTCCCCATTGAACCAGGTTTGTTCTCCAGACAGGCAAAAGATGCAATTGCACAGCATGTCTCGGTCTGACCGTAGCCTTCGTAGATGTTCAGGCCTGTGCCTTCCTTCCACACCTTGATGACCTCCGGGTTCAGCGGCTCGCCTGCACTGCAGCAATGACGGAGCTGGGTGAGGTCGAACTTGCTCAGGTCTGCAAGAATGAGCATCCTGTAGATGGTCGGTGGACAGCAGAAGGAGGTTACCTCATAATTCTCGATAAGCGGGAGGAGCTCTGTTGCCTTGAATTTGCCCCTGACATCATAAATGAAAACGCATGCACCAGCGATCCATTGACCGAAGATCTTACCCCATGCACATTTTGCCCAGCCGGTGTCCGAATAGGTGAAATGCAGGTCATTCTCTGTAAGGTCCTGCCACAGCTCAGCAGTAACCCTGTGACCCAGCGGGTATGCGTGATTATGAAGCACCATCTTGCCCTTGCCGGTGGTTCCTGAAGTGAAATAGATCAGCAGAGGATCGGCAGAGGTGGTAAGTGCAGGAATGGACACCGAATTGTGTGACACAGGTGCAGGATAGAGGAGCTCATACTGGAAATTTATCCAGTCATCCCTTTCCCCGTCAACAACCATGCATTCCTTGAGGGAGTCACATTCATCGCGGACCTCATCAAACTTAGGAGCGTTTTCAAGATCAGTTATCGCCATCTTGAACCTGCCTGCGCTGACCCTGTACTGGAGATCACTTGATGTAAGAAGTGTCGGGCACGGGCATACAACAGCACCGAGCTTTGCCAGTGCGATCACAAAGATCCACCATTCAGGTACGCGGTGGAGCATCAGCATGACCCTGTCACCCTTGTTGATGCCGTATTTTAGAAGAATGTTAGCAGCCTGGTTGGAGAGCTTCATCAGATCCCTGAAGGTGTATTTCTTCTCCTCGCCCTTCTGGTTAACCCAGATCATTGCAAGCTTATTGCGGTCTTCCTTTGCCCAGGCATCAATGATATCATAACCGAAATTAAAGAAATCAGGCATCTTATTGTTCCACTCTTCACGTGTCCTGTCATAATCGAACATATTGCGTGGAAGCTCTTTTATGTTCAATGTAGATGCACTTTGTGTCAAAAAGTCGTCATTCGCCTGCTCAAGCTGGGTGCTGTTGTATGCCCGT
>JBNJIC010000114.1:0-7100 GCA_051749005.1 Halobacteriota archaeon
CAGGTACATTCATACTAATTCCCGAATAAAAGAAGACAGGTATTCAATATTAAATTACCTACGGTCTGGAAAATTATACCATGTGTTTTTGAGGGAAATTGATTATTAATAGAAAATCATTATAATTCTTCGTGATACTATGCCAGAAAACGTTGAAGCAAATCCAGTTACTTCATGGAATCCGGAAAGCAAGCATCCACAGATATCTGAGACCGCATACATACACCCTCAGGCAACTGTCATCGGGGCAGTTTCGATTGGGGAAAAGGTCATGGTGGCTCCCTATGCATCCGTAAGAGGAGATGAGGGGCTTGATATCAGGATCGATGATCACAGCAATATACAGGACGCTGTAGTTCTTCACGGCCATCAGACCGTTGACAAGGATGGCAAACCCATTAAAGATAACCAGGTAGAGGTTGACGGGAAAAACTATTCGATCTACATTGGAAAAAATGTATCCCTTGCCCATCAGGCACAGGTGCACGGACCTGCACTGATCTACGATAGTGTGTTCATAGGAATGCAGGCTTTCGCCTACAAGACAACCATCGGAAAGAACTCGGTACTTGAACCGAAATCAGGTGTAATAGGCGTTAATGTTCCCGAGAACAGGTATATTCCCGCAGGCGTGGTCATCACATCCCAGGAAGAGGCAGATTTATTGCCTGAAATATATGAAGGGTATCTTTTCGAGCATACCAACAAAAAAGTAGTTGATGTGAACGTCGAACTGGCAGATGGATACAACCGAAGGCAATAATGATCAATATTATGGATTAAGATAATGAACTGCTCACGTATGGGTATCCTGCTGCCATCCAATCATTCATGCCACCAAGCATGTTATAGACATCAATATAACCGGCACCCAGAAGGATATTGCTTGCTGTGACACTTCTCGAACCAGAACGACAATAGACAAGTATAGCTTCGTCCCGGGGAACCTCATCCAGCCTTAAGGTTAGTTCGTTCACATTGATGTTCACAGCACCTTCAATGTGTTCAGATTCAAACTCTCTGACCGTACGTACATCCAGAACGAATACGTCCCCGGACTCGATAAGCTCTTTTGCTTCTTTTAAAGAAACATCCATATATGCATTAGCAGTGTCACCCCCATCTGCAGAATCCAGAGTATCATAAACTGCACATCCCGGAATAAGACAGGAAACAATCAATATTGCAATAACCAGTATGAATTTACCTGATATCATATTCATTCATCCTCCCCTCTGCAAAAATATTCACCCTCGAGAGCGAACTGGCTGTAAACATAACATTCCTTACAGAGACACCCTGCTTTTTCAGGGACAGGCAATTTGTTGCCTCTTGCACAGAACATATATCCCTCTGCGGGAGATGAGGGGCAATGCTTACAATTACAGGCTTTGGACTGATGGAACGCACGACAAATCCCGAAATATTTCCCGCTGATCTTTTCTTCTTCACTACCAGACATAATTGATTCCCCATAAGATGTAGGAAGCAACTTCCCTTTATCTTTATCTGATGGTCTTTTGTGCTATCAGACCAAGGTGATCCTCATGGAAAGGTGCAAGATCCTGCTTTTTTAGAATCTGGAATTTGGTATCGAACTTCTTTTCCAGCTTATTCATCTCTTCCTTGAAAATCTTTGCAGGACTGACCACGGTATCAATACTCCTTGCCTTGATGGACAAAAGAAGATGACCTTCATCCTTAAGGAACTGCTCACAGTTCACTGATGCGATCTGTGCCTGGTTGGGCTGTGCCACATCCTGGAAGACCACATCCACCTGTTCAACGATGTGCGCATAGGAAGCAGGATGATTTGCATCTGCGAGGATAGGAATAATGTTAGACCTTGTGTCGCATAACTGGATCAGTTCCCTCATTGTGCGCGGGGAGAACTCCACAGCATAAACAAGACCACCTTTCACGATATCCGAGACATGACTCACGGTGGTACCGGATGCTGCACCCAGGTACAAGACATGTGAATCGCTCTTTATAGGCACCTTCATCTTCTTGAGAACCATAGCAGCAAGTTTGCTCCTGCGGGCATCCCAGATACGGTACTCTTCCCCTTCCACCTCTACGAGCCTTTCCCCGTAGACGGTCGAACCGGGAACTGCGTTCCTCGTGCCTATGAATCTCTTCCCACTTTTCTGCACTTCAAAAATACCTTCTGAAAGCTCTTTTACGATCATTTAACGTCTCCCCCCTGAGTCCTTCTTGCCCTTGCTACCCCGGCCTTTCCCTGAAGTTTTTGCCTTTGCAGGAGGTTTCGGGTTTGCACTTTTAATTGAATTTATCTTCTTCTCAAGACCGGGCTTAATTGCAGGGTTCAGTTCCCCTGAATAGACGTCCGTACGGCAGGCCAGACTGATCTTTGCAGCCAGTGCCCTTGCGATCTTCCCCCTCTGCCACCAGGGAGAGTTCTTGATAAGCGGATGATTGAATATCAGACCGTGTTTTGGCGAGGGAGCACGGGACCTCAGATGTTTGAAAAGCGCTCTGCTGGCCCCCATTACCTGGACAGTGCTGGAGGGCATCTGTGCCAGCCTCTCAAGACCGCCTGTCATGCTGATCAGGCGTGCACCGATGAGAGGACCGGCGATAACTGTAAGGTTTGGAGCGATCTCTTCCATGTTCCGGAGAATGCTTTCCTCGATACTGTGACGGTTGTCATAAAGGTAACATATATTGGATGCGAACTGTCTCACAAGTTCCTCATCAGCAGGAGGAAGCTCGGCACCCATTGAAGTTGATGCCTTAGCGAACATCGGATCATCCGATGATATGTTAGAACGTGCCCCATGTTCCTTTACGAATCTTGCAAGCTGCTCTGAGCTAAGACCCAGTTCCGGGAAGTGCAGTCCATACCACTCCGACAGGCGCTCAGAGAGTGCATTTGCTGCATCATCGATATCATCCAGTGCTTCAACTGCCTGGATGATCCGCATATCCGGCGTGTTGGTACGGGAGATACGCAGCTTTCCTGCACGTATGCTCACATCACGGAGCAGGAAATCATATTCCCGGTCATCTTCCACAAATCCACAGGAAATTGCCGGACCACGTATATCAAAACCAGAATCAGGGGGCTGCACTCCTGTCATCTCACGATGGAGCAGGCCTTCTGCAAGTTCATCGATGTCCTTATTGAAAAGTTCACAATCAGTAACACTATTATCTTCAACGGTCAGTATCCCGTACCATGTAATGATCTTCAAATCAATCCTTCCATATTTTTGCACCGGAATTGTTCGCACGTGTCAGGACAGCCTTTCCGCCAACGGTCTCTTCCAGGAACATCTCGACTTCCTTTCGTATATGTTCAGCTATTCCTCCATGGTCCACAACACCAAATACCACAGGTCCAAAAGAGCTCATTCCAGCACCTGCAACTCCAAGGTCCTGCATGAACTCGATGAGATCACACGCCCCGGGAGATTGAAGTGCAACTTCCCTCTTCTTGAAACCAACTGTCTGCAAATGGTTCAGTGCCATTCCGAAGTTCTCTATGTCACCTTCAATTATCGCGGGCATCATCTGCATGAGGATAACATGACTGACCTCCTGCACCTCCTGAAGAGGTATCGGGCATTCTTTCCTGAATATGTCCACTTCCTGGGCATCGTGTGCTCCCCTGGAGTCCGGAAGTGCAATTATGATGTCCCAGTCAGGGAAGTCATGCCTGAAAACAACCGGTGCAGGGTCCGCCCTGCTGGCTGATGATGGTGAAAAGGAGCCTTTGTCACTGAACTTGTGACCACAATCAACAATGAAACCACCGCTCTCAAAAGAAGCAACTCCTATACCTGAAGTACCTCCTCTGCCAACCTTTATGGCAAGCTCTTTGACGCTCATCCCAAGTTCATAAAGTTCATTTACAGCGGCTGCAGCACTGAGAGCGATCTGAGTACCGGATCCCAGACCTACATGAGGAGGCATGTCCTCTTCCACATGGACCTTTATTCCCTTCCCCTCGGGAAGTAAAGCTTCCACAGCTGCATGAACTCTCTCCGAAAGTACAGAACCGCCGGTTACATCGATCCCATCATGTTTTTCAGCTGACAGTGTAATGTCAGGATATTCGAGGGTTATCCCTGCACCGCCATCTACCCTGCCGATATCTGCATTCAGGTCTATCAGGGACAGATGCAGTCTGGATGGTGATCTTATTTTGATCATGCTCGTTTATTCGGTGTTCATAATATTAAACACTAACACCCGAACTGGAAGAGCCTCTGTTCCTCACTAACCGCAAGCAGGTCCTGAGAACTTTCATGCTTAATATGAACTTTAAAAGAGGATAAAAAAGAGAAACTACACGGAAACGGATATCACCATCCATTCTCACATCCAGGTGCTCTTCTGAGAACCAGGGGTTAATTGAATAGCGAAACATCCTGCAACCACTGTGAACTACAGATGCCAGTGTGTAAAGATATCCACAAAGCATTCCGGTATCCGCAGGATCAGGGAGACCATAATCAAGTTCACAGGAGAGTTCACGGACGTGTATTGCGCAAAGAAGACCTCTCAGCAGGTAAAATATCTGATAACGTATGCCGTAGACCATCCTGCCCTTCTTTGAAATATCATCAAATGACTCACAAAAACCGGATCCTTCATCTTTATCAACTTTGCCTTTGACCTTATTCTCATTTTTCATTCCACTTTCATCAGTTTTATCCGGAAAACTGCCTCCGGAGGCAAGTTCGTTTACAAGGATTTTTTTCTTCTTTGAGAAATGCTTTGAAAAGACAGTCCATTTCACATATGCTCTGCTATCGACGCCATTCATGTTCCCCCTCACATTAAAAACAATGTCAATAGGAGCCAGCAGTATAAGCCCTAATAAAAGAATAATGCAGAGGCTAAGCAAGTAGATGAGAAGTGACATGTTCAGCTGCTCATACTATTGTCACTGATCAATTCCCGGGACCAAATGTATCAACATAAGATCATTCAGTATCGGTAACCGGAGCATCGCCCTCTTGCACAGGTTCCTTTCCTTCTTCTTTTTTCATTTTCCCCTTTGCAGACCTGATCTTTTCGAAAACCCCAGGAACAGCTTCTATCAGTTTTCCGAAGTCACTTTTTCCCGAAATGGTCATCAAACGTACCCCTTCTTCTTCAACTATAATAAAAGCAACGGGTTCGATCTTAGCACCGCCGCCGCCACCGCCGCCGAAGCCAGTTTCGGTTTCACCTTTGGAACCTTGTCCGCCACCACTGCCAAAACCAAAAGAAACCTTGGTTACGGGAATGATGGTCTTGTTCCCGGCAACTACCGGATCCCCGATAACTGTCTTTGCACTGACCATACGTTCAAGCTCTGTGGTCACTTCTTTTATGACATCTTCAACACCCATTTCTCTACCTCCCCATTATCCTGATATCCGGACCACAGTTATGATCCTGGGATCAGGACATTGTGATATATAAAAGAAATTATGGTGGACAACACTATAAATGCATTGCCTTGATAAAAGGGATCAGAAACAAAATGGGATCAATAAGGATTACTGCCCCTCATTGTCCATAAAGAAGTTCATCAGTGAATACCTTAGCTTCTCAGGTTCCACGTCCACGAACTCATCCTTTTCCGCATGCGGGAAGACATCAAATACAGCGAACTTGCCAAACCTTTGTTTTGAATCAGTCAGGAACCTGCCGTCAAGAAGTATGCGGGCACCGTAATCATCGGGTGAACGAACGACCCTGCCCATGGCCTGCCTTATCTTGCGTATCGTTGGAACCTGTATGGCAAACTCCCAGCCTGCACCGTAACCAAATACATGATCATATGCTGATTCAACAGCGTTCATCCGGTCGTTGAGAGCAGGATAACCCACACCCACGATCACGACAGTGCGGCCCCTGCCATCACGGTAATCAATACCCTCGCTAAGGGTTCCCCATAGATATGACATCAGTACTGCTTTGCCGCCGGACTCGCCTATTTCAAAGAACTCCTGTCTGACCTGCTGGGAAGATATACCAACCTCATCAAGGAACATGGGAACATCTACCCTGGTTTCCAGTTTTGAATAGAACCTCTTTGCCTCAAAAGAACTCTGGAAAAAGACGATAACATTACCCTTTGAATGTTCGATGGAATCCATAAGAGCCTGTTCAAGCAGTTCCACTGTGTGAGGATCGTCCCGGTTCTTTGCAAAGAGCGGAGGAATAGATACCGCAATCGAAAGTCTTTTTTCTTCCGGGAATGAGATCCCATAGGCGATCTCACAAGTATCCCTTGTAATTCCCAGCGTTTTCTTCACCATTTCAAAAGGATGGAGTGTTGCTGACATCAGTACCCCTGAGAACAGGGAATTAAAAAGTGGTTCAGTGACGTTCTTCGGGATGCAGGTGAACAGTTCCACACGACCGTAGATCTCATCGTTCATATCCCTGCGGACGTTCAGTATAGGATAATAATTTGGATTATGGGAAAGTTCAAGATAGGCTGATAGGAAATCTGCAACATAGCGAATATGAGAGCGCTTCATCACAGTGCTCAGACCCTTCTTGTACTGCTCGCGATAGTTCTCATCGAGTTTGGCACCGATCTCGCTTGCCTCTGAAAGAAGCACCTGGATATCGTCCTTGTCACCAAAATCTTCCTTTGCATTCCTCAGGAACCTTGCACGTACGATATCATTTCGGTCATAAGGATCACTGATACGCATATCATACCAGTTCTTTCGAACACGTTCACGCTCTCCGAACTTGAATCTGGCATTATAGGTCTCCACAATGACGTCCTGGAATACCCTGAACAGGTTGTGGATGTTGTCATCTGCCAGAAGATCCATGTTGGCCTCAAGCTCTGACCTTGCCTTCTCGATGGAGTGCTCAGTCAGAGAGATAGATGAATGGGAACGTGCTGCTGATTCGATATTATGCGCTTCATCAAAGATAGCGATGACATCCTGTGGCTCCTTTTCCAGCCATCCCAGCACGGTTGAGAAGATGTCAGAGTTGAGCACATGGTGGTAATTGCATATCAGCAGGTCTGCATGTTTGAGCTCGCGATTTAGCAGTTCATATCCGCACATTCCATGCTGCAGAGCATGGTCGTTGACTTCCTCAGGAGTACGTAC